>CALGEU010000177.1 GCA_937881285.1 uncultured Clostridia bacterium
GCGCGCTCGGAGCGGCGGAATACGCAAGACAAAAAGGCTTGGCAAAAGCGTAAGGGGGCAAATATGATTATCGGAACAACGTTGATTGCATTGACCTGGGCACTTTTCATCGGTCTCGGTCTTCCGACTTGGGCAGGCGCGATAATCACGGTCGTTTGCGCAATCCTTATTCTTTTCGGATTGCTCTTCACCGTGTACTTCTTCAACCTTGACTCAAAACTTCTTGTGCTTGTGCAGAAATTCTTGCAAAGATTCTACAACAATCGCAAGAGAAATCGTCATCTCGAGTAATGTATGAAACTCTACGATTCAACGATAAAAAAATCACTGGAACTTGCGGGGAGTCAGTTGACTCCCCTTTCCCAATCTTCGTCTTGGAAAAACCTTGACGAAAAAGTGTTTATCTTCCCTGCCGACAGCGCGGTCGAACTCGGAGCAAGCGACAAGGATTCGAGTTATCTCATCGCATACACGACGGACGAAAATCTCGTAAACAAGGACGAAATTTTGCTTCGCGGCAAAGACATCAAAGACCTTAAAGGCGACGAACCGTTTGCCCGTATTGCGATTTTGCTCATAGACGACTCAAAACATCAGGACGAACAGAAGATTTACCGTTTTCTGCGCGACATAGAATATAAACGCTACAAGGTGAATCCCGACGGCTATATGATAAGAGTCAACACAAACCAACTTCGCGAAGGCGCAAGAGTCAGCAAAGACGCCGTCAAAAAAGGCATTTCTTTTGCTCACGTCGGCAAAATTCTGCAAGACGCCTACAAAAAAGACGAAAACGTCAAAGCGGTCAAACAGATTTTCATCACCGACCCGAGTTTTGACTTCAAGACTTTTGAAGGCGTGGCAAAACTCAACGAAGGCATAACCGTCACTCTCGACCATATTCTCAAGAATCTGAAAATGGATTGCAATACGTGTTCTTTCAAGGATATATGCGATACGATTGAAGGAATGAGAGATATCCACAAACGCGAAGATTACGAATTCTGATTTCACAAACAGTGAAAACAAACAAAAAACGGGCTTTCGGCTCGTTTTTATTTTTCTCGAAAAAATTTACAAAATGTGCGAAATTTTAATTTATTATTAACAATCGCCCTATATGATATAAGCATCATCTCCCTTTCCTGTTTTTGTTTTTATGGATTGAGCCTTGGCACTTTGCCAAGGCTCTTTCCTTTATTTATAAACTTGAACGTCGCATATTTTAATGCAATTTCCCCCTTCGTCATCTGTTTCCCCCATCGCCGTTCCCCCTTGAAAGGGAACCCACGGCGACTGCGTAGCAGGGGGACACACTCAGCACTCGCATAATAAGTATCGTTCACTCATTATGTCACCGCGCTTTGTGCGCCGGCTACGCAACAACATGGCGCAGTCGCTTGTACTTTTCGTCAAGCTCGGCGTTCGATGCGGTCGTCGCCCTGCGACTCCAAACTCCTAATAGTCACATTCCGTTTATAAGTGGTCGCATGTATTTCTCGGATACATGTGCCATTTTATATATTTATTCTTTTGCTAAAAGCGTCAAACGGATGAAGAACAAGAAAGAGCCCCGCCAACGGCAACCCTAATGTATAAATAATACATGAGTTGACGGGAGCATGGCTCTGCCGCAGTTATTCGCCTTTAATATATTTATCTTTTTGCTAAACTCACAAAACGGATGTATAACACGAAAGTGCCACGAGAATGACAGCCCCGTACAAGTCGTACGTGAGTTGGCAGACTCGTGGCACTGACAAAGTTAGACGCCATTTTATATATTTATTCTTTTGCTAAAAGTGTCAAACGGATGAAGAACAAGAAAGAGCCACGCTAACGGCAACCCTAATGTACATTTAGTACATGAGTTGACGGGAGCGTGGCTCTGCCGAAGTTATTCGCCGTTTGACGCTTTTAGCGCAAGGAGAGACCGTCGCGGAAAGCAGCCCCCACCACATCTCCCAACGCTATATACGCATTGTTGACGGGGTCAAAGGTGATGGGACGAAGTTTCGACGGGTCGATTTTGCCGTTTGTGAGAACGGATTCGTCGGCGGATACGTTGACGATTCT
>CALGEU010000178.1 GCA_937881285.1 uncultured Clostridia bacterium
TGTAGATGCAATCGAAGTTATCGCACAAAGTGACGAAGAAGCAGTTGAAAGTGTCAAAGCGTCTTTGACTCTTGAAACTTCTTATGATGAAGATTTCACTCTCCCCACCAGCAGTGCAGCGACTGTCACGTGGACAGTTGAAGGAACCGGTGCAGTCATCGGAGAAAACAATCTCGTTACTATCACTCGTGGTGAAGAAGACCAACAAGTCACCTTCACGGCAACTATCACCAAAGGAATCATCTCAACCACCAAGACTTTCACTGTCACGATTCCTGCAGCAGAAGTTGTGGATCCTAACACGGTTATTCTTACGACAAAATCTTTGAATCTTCAAAGCAGCAAATATCAAGAAAGTCCTGAAGGTGGCGTAACTGTCAACGGTGTCACGTTTGCTTTCGAAGAAATCGGTTATTATACTGATGGTATTCAAACAAGAGTCAAAAACGACAAAGCGTCGAAGATTTGGAACACCACTGCGTTCAACAAGCCCATCAAACAGATTATCATCAAACTTTCTAATGGCAAAGCAGGTCACTCCAACAATAATACCCACACCATTTCGTTTGGTAATGCTGTAAACCAAGCAACTTACACACAACAACTCTCAACTGTTGCAGAACAATACGAATATGTGATCACTCCTGATGCTGAAACGTATACGTTCTTTAAGTTTGAACACAACGCAACACATACGTTCTCTGCTTATTTCGAAAGCATAACGATTGTTTATGCAGAAGAAAAGTCTGATACAGACAAAGTTGCAGAAGCAAAAGCGGCTTTGGATCTTGACATCACGACCACGGGCGTTTCTTTCAAACTTCCGCTTGTCGGCGAAAACGGCGCAACGATCTCTTGGGAATCTGACAACACTGCAGTCATCGCAATCAACGGTGAAGACGCAGTCGTCACTGCTCCCGCAGCAGAAACAGTTGTCAAACTCACCGCAACCATCACCGTCGGTGAAGCACATGACACCAAAGAATTCAACATTACGGTCACTGTCACTATCCCCGAATTTGACGTAACCATCACTCAACCCGCAGCAGGCGGCTCTATTGAAGTGAAGAATGGCACAGAAGTCATTGCAAGCGGCAAATTCCAACAAGGCACCGTGCTCACAATCACGGCAACTGCAGGCACAAATTATGAACTCGTCGCAATCAAAGTGAACAGCACTGCAATCAGCGCAGTTGACGGCGTTTACTCCGTGACAGTCAACGAAGCAGTGGAAATCACCGCAGAGTTCAAAGAAATCAAATACGCAACCGTCACCATCGGCGCAGTTGAAAACGGCACGCTCACTGTCAAAAACGGTGAAGCAGACGTTGTAAGCGGCAATGTGTTTAGAGACGGCACAGTGCTCACCATCACGGCAACCGCAAACGCAGGCTACAAACTCGTCGCAATCAAAGTGAACGGCGTAGCAATCACCGACAACACCTACACTATCACAGGCGAAGTAGAAACGATTGAAATTACTGCTGAACTTAAAGCACTTCCCGAATGGAATAGCAAAGTCGAAGGTGCTGAAATCAAAACTTATGCAGAACTTGAAGCATTGATTCCGAATGTAAACGATTCTACGACGGAAATGTACTACACGATGGGTTACATCAAGAACATCTCCAACACCACTTTTGGCAACTGCGTCATTTACGACCTTGACGGCAATGAATTTACTGTCTATGGATTGTATGATTATGCAGGTTCAACCAAATACGGTGATTTCACGATCACAAAGCCTGTTGCAGATGATTTCGTAGTCGTTTATGGTACTTTGAAAAACTACAGCGGAACAAAAGAGATGATGAACGCTCGCATTTGCCAACACAATGAAACTCTTTATGCTCCGACGTTTGCAAAACTTGTTGACGATGCCAAAAATGCATTGAATATCGAGACAGAATATGGCAAAAACTTTGAACTTCCCGAAAACGGGCTCAACGACACCAAGATTTCTTGGGTTTCTGATAACACTGAAATCGTGAATATCGCTGAAAACCCTGTTGACGGCAAATTCGTGGCGACTGTTGTTGTCCCGGCAACTGATACAGTTGTGAATCTCACTGCAACTATCAGCAAAGGAACCGCTCAAGATACAAAAGTATTTGCAATCACCATTAAGGCTGCTTCAACCGTTACAGTCAATTATTCTGTTGAAGGCGGAAACGGAACTATCGCAGTTACGCTCAATGAAACCGCAATCGAAAGCGGAGCAGAAATTGCAGCATATTCTACGATTACCGTTACCGTTACGCCTGATGAAGGATACAGACTTGCTTCTTACACCATTGGTGAAACTGTCACTCCCGTAGTAGGAAAGACTTCTTTTGAACTTACCATCACGGAAAACACCACTTTCACGGTTAAATTTGAAGCAATACCTGCAGGTCCGGAACTCGTTGCAACATTTGCATTGGGTGATAATGGAAATGCAGTACACGATGATGGTGCATCTAAAACGACATATACAGAAACTGTTGGCGATTATACGCTCGCTATAAGTGCAGGTTCGAATTTCTATACTGGCGCAAGAGATGCAAAAGGAAATTCCTGCCTTAAACTTGGAACAAGTAGCAAAGTCGGAACATTCACAATCACGGTTCCCACAGGTGTGAAGAAAGTTGTTATCTATGTGTCAGGTTACAAACAAAAAACAAGCAAATATACTGTAAATGGTGGAGATGTCAAGACTGCTACTAAGAAATCTGATAACGGAGAGTATGAAGCGGTTGAGATAACTGTGCCAGAAGACGGAAAAATTGTGTTTGCATCTGCAACTGGTGCAACTCGTATCATGATTAATACGATCGAATTTTATGCATAATAGCATAAAAATTATCTAATTTAGATAAGCCAAAGCCCCGCAGAAATGCGGGGCTTTGGCTTAAAAAGGTGTATTTTCAGTTTGAATTTGTGTTTTTCTATGTCATTCAGAGCGTAAGCGAAGAATCTCGTGGAAGCGAAACGGTACTGTATAAACGACAAACATTTCGTTCCCACGAGATTGCCACGCCGAACAAGTCGGCTCGCAATGACAAAAGTGGATTCCATGTTCGAACTATTTACGCAATGACAAATAGTGGGGCAATCGTAAAAAAATCACTAGCAAAAATCAAGAAAAAAAGATACCACACATAATTGCATGGTGTCCGTAAAATTGCGATGATTTTTGATTAGAGCCATTTAGTATTTGTTGCTTTGAAGTCGTGGACCATTTTGTCGGCGTCGAGAAGC
>CALGEU010000179.1 GCA_937881285.1 uncultured Clostridia bacterium
CGTTGATTTTTATTTTGCTAACCGCGCAGAAAATATTTGCTAAAACTCTGCCTTCCGCAATTATTCATCGTTAATTATTCATTATTCATTCAAAAGCCGTCACCACAATGACGGCTTTTGTCATTTGACTATGCTTCCGTTTCTTGCGGATTGATATATCACCCAGTAGCCGTTCTCGCCGTCGGGCAAGGGCAGCCATACGCAGGCGTTTTCAAGTTCGTCGGGTGGTGAAGTCTTGTCTTTTGACGGCACTCCGTAACAGATAAAAGACGGTTCTTTTTCGTTGAAAAGCAAGCCGACGACGTAGTATCCGTCGGATGTTTCCACGCGCACCCATTTGGAATTTTCAACCGCTTCGTCAAGTGCTTTTTCGCTTGGATGACACACGAACAATTCGTCAATTTGCGGCTTTACCGCATAATAAAAATTGTTGCCGTCGTATTTCGTCCACTCGTTTGTAAACGACAAGTTTTTAACGGTTTCCGCACCTGTTTTTACGATGTTCGATGTGTCGGGGAATGGCACTTTTTCGGCGTCTTTTTCGAGCGTTTCGACATGCTTTTTCGCTATCTTTTCGACGGCTTTTTGCTTGTTGTATTCGTCTATTTCCGCAAGCGTTTTGCTCTTTGCACTGTGCCCGCCGAACATAATCAACGCACTTGAACGCACGACGCATGAAACGTCGCAACTTGCACGAAACGGCACTTCAAAAGTTGTATTTGAGTCGTAAAGTGCTATTTCTGCAATTTCATCGCCTACGAGATACAACTTTGCATTGCTCGGTCTGAAGTCGAGATTGCAAGACCCTTTGACAACGTTTTGCCCCGGTACGCTTTGATATTTGACCATTCCTTTGTGCCCGCCGCCGCTCAATACGATAATCTCTTTTTTATTGTCCATTTTTCACCTTATGCAATCTTATGCATATACACTGTCAATAATGCGCTTTATGAAAAACCGCTCTTGATATTTTTGCGTTTTCGGATTATAATTTTTCAGTCGAGATACGTTTTTTCAAGGAGCGAAAAAAATATGAAAAACAAAATTGCACGCACCGATTATCCCGTGGCGAAAATCGCCGAAGATACTTATATGATAAGCGATTTCGGGATAGCGAACTGTTATCTTCTCGTCGGAGAAGAAAAAGCGCTTCTCATCGATTGCGGTCTCGGCATAGGAGACCTGAAAGGTGCGGTGCGAAAGATAACGGACAAACCGATTATCGTCGTATGCACGCACGGTCACGTGGACCACGCTTCGGGGGACGGACAATTCGACGAGATATTCGTTCACGAAAAAGATTGCGGCAGGAATTATCGTTTTCAGACGAGTTATACGCTTCGCAAACTTTTTCTAATCGCAAGCAAAGGCGTCGTCGACAAAACCATAACGCTCAAAGATTTGCAAAAATACAAAAAGCGTCCGACGGTTACGGCGATAAAAGACGGTCACGCTTTCGATTTGGGCGGACGAAACGTGAAAGTCAGACATTTGCAAGGGCATACTCTTGGCAGCATAACTCTCATCGACGATAAAAGCAAAATCGCGTTTATAGGAGACAATGTAAGTCCGAGTACGTGGCTGTTTTTGCCGCATGCGTCCTACGTTGACGAATGGATTGTAAGCGCAAGAGAAATCCGCGCGCTTGCAGACGATTATTCGATATACTGGGGACACGAAAAAGGATTGCTTTCAAAAGAACTCATCAACACTGATATAAAGTACGGAGAAGAGATACTTGCAAAGTATAAGCGCAATCGCCTGCTGTTTTATATCAGGTTTTATCCTAGGAACGACAGAGTGAACGGAAGCGTGGTGTTCAGATCGGGTAGAGTAAGGCGCAAGCGCAAATGATCGTTTGCGACGTAAGATAAGACGAACGGACAGAACGGGCGATTAAACAATAAAAATGCACGAGCGCGTTGTGTGTAGAGCGCGCCCGTGCGACTATATCTTGTTATAAATATATATTATATAAAAATTTTCGATTTCTTTTGGTTTTTCGTTTGACATTGATGCGGAATATTGATAAGATATAAAGGCTTACGAAAGCCGTAAGCAGTTTTTTAGTGTGCAAAAAGTTATGGACAAAGAAAAACTTGAACAAATGCTTACAAACTCTTCAAAAGTTGTCGGTTCCAAGCAGGTTTTGAAGGGGATATCCAACTCTACCGTCAGGTGTGTGATCGTAGCGTTGGACGCCGATGCGGAATTGAGACGCAAAATCGTTGCCGCAGCAAACGCTCGTCGCGTGGACGTGACCTACGTCGCTTCGAAGAAGAGACTCGGGGAACTGGCGGGAGTGGAAGTTGCAGCCGCGGTCGTGGGAATCACGGAAGCGAAGGCATAGAGTCTTGATTGCACCTGTTGGGTTGCAGGTACATTCGAAAAATCTTACAGGAGGAACAATAATGCCAACCATCAATCAACTTATCAGAAAAGGCAGAGAAAAACAGGTCAAAAAGTCGCTTACGCCTATTATGGAACAATGCCCGCAAAAACGCGGTATTTGCCTCAGCGTTACGACAACTTCCCCCAAGAAGCCGAACTCGGCACTTCGTAAAATCGCAAGAGTGCGTTTGGTCAACGGAATGGAAGGTACTGTTTACATCCCCGGCGAAGGTCACAATCTGCAAGAACACAGCGTTGTTCTCATCAGAGGCGGCAGAGTCAAGGATTTGCCTGGTGTGCGTTATCACATTATCCGTGGTGCTCTTGATACGGCAGGCGTTGCAAAACGCGGTCAGGCAAGAAGCAAATACGGTGCGAAACGCCCCAA
>CALGEU010000180.1 GCA_937881285.1 uncultured Clostridia bacterium
CTTTCCGAAAAAATCGACAAAGAAGTGACGAGAATAATCGCGTTGCTCAAAGATATGCTCGATTTGAGCGAACTCGAATCGCAAAAAGACGTCAATCCCGAAGACGTGAGCCTTGCCCAAATTGCCGAAAGCGTGAAAGAAAGCCTTGCGCCCGTTGCCGCCGAGAAGAACGTAAAAATATCCGTAGACGGCGACGCTATCGTCAGAATGGAAAAGGAACACGCGATAGAACTCGTCAAAAACCTCGTTGAAAACGGTGTGAAATACAATCGCAACGGCGGATACGTGAAAGTGACGATTTCGTCCGACGCATCGCATACGACGCTCACGGTCGCCGACGACGGCATAGGCATAGAAGATAAGCACCAACAGCGCATATTCGAGAGATTCTACCGCGTCAACAAATCACGCTCTCGCGAAACGGGCGGCACGGGACTCGGTCTTGCGATAGTGAAGCACGTTTGCACGCTCTACAACGCCGATTTGTCTCTCACCTCTAAACTCGGCGTCGGCACGACGGTTATGGTCGCATTTCGACGTAATTTATAGACTCTTGCTTCTTTCAAATTTATAATTTATATGGTTGTACAATGTAAATAAATTGCCATATATCTTTTGCGCATTTTGATGAAATATTCATACACCGTCGCTTGCGCACTAGATAAAACTCGTCCAATTTCGGGATAACTTAAACCGTTTTGGCGACATTCCAAGGCAATTTGCATATTTTCGGTCAAATTCAGACTTGCAACGATTTTTTTGTTAAAGTATAGTCTTGCGTAACTTCTTCTTTTATTTCGTATGACGGCTCGCTTAGCGTTCGTCAATGCCTTACATATGAAAATATGAGTGAAATCATTATTCCATATGTAAGCATTGAACAACAAAAGGCAATCGCCGCAACATTAAATAAATTTGCGACATTGATTGCAAACGAAGAAAAATACTTAAAATCATTGCAAAAGCAAAAATCTTATTTTCTCAGCACCATGTTTATATAAACATAGCGTTGAGAAAGTATTTGCGTTGCTTTTGTAGATAATTTAAGAATGACGTTTCTAACTCTATTTTGTCTTGAATGCGCTGTATTTTATTGGCAAATTTTACTTGTTCTTCGTATGTTGGCATACGTGTTTCATACGACAAGAAATCTTCCGGAGATACAGCCATTCTCTCATAGACAGTGCCTTGCTCGTAACGTCTTATTCTTCCTATAAAATTTGCATTTGTTAAAAACAGTTCAATATAAGCGGGATACACTGTATCGGCTAGCACCGAGAAAAGATAGAAATCTTTTTCGTTACTGTCAGTTGCATGGAAGTCAATGAAAAAGCACAAAAATTGTTGTGTTGGTATCTCGAAATTAAAAGCCGTAGCAAGAATTTTTTGCCGTTGACTTGCGATTTTCACTGTGCTACAACGCGACGACGAAAGGCGAAAATCGGACGGTTAAACTCTAATCAAGACATAGAAAAAGGCGGTAGAATCAACGTTCTATCGCCTTAAATCGTGTTTATTGAGTTATTTTATGAAGTTGCCGTGTGTATCTCTTTTTTGCGTCAAATAATGTGTTGAACGCTTTATTTCATACCGCTTTGTTTGAAAGACGATACCTGCAACGCCTTTCAGACAAAAGTAAAAGAGCCGCGTGTTCAAACGCGACTC
>CALGEU010000181.1 GCA_937881285.1 uncultured Clostridia bacterium
CTTGTTCTTCATCTAGTTAGCGCACTTTTTTACATGCGTGTATTGAAAGCGAATAACTGCGGCAGAGCCATGCTCTCGTCAACTAATGTACGACGTGTACATTAGGGGTGCTGTTCAAGGGGGGCGCGTCATTCATCTATTTATCGCGTTGTTTTCCGCAACGCACTAAATTTGACGGTGTTTCGACACTTTTTGACGAAGCGGAAAAACTTCAATGCGACATAATCGCAAACATCTGAAATAAGCGTAAAATCCGATTGAAAACGGCGGCTTGAATATCTGCGAAATTCAACTCCGAAAAAATCGGATTTTTATATATAAAAATCCATATTGCTATTTACATTTTTATGGATTTATGATAATATACTGTTTGTAGGATAAAACCTAAAAATACACTTATTGTGAGGTATATCATGGCAACAAAACGTAAAAGCGATTACTTCGGACTCAGTTATATCGTCAGCGTTATTTTGGCGATAATCCCCGTAACGTCTTGGGTTTGCGGCTTCGTCACCAGATTTTTGGAAGGCAAAATCGTCGCAGGCATTCTTCGTCTCGTTCTCGGCTGGAACATCATCTGGATTGCGGACATCATCTGCATGATCGTCAAGAAATCCATTCTTCGTCTCATCAACTGCTAAGATGAAGATAGAGTATCAGAACAAAGTTTACGAAGATAAAAGGCAGGCTCTTTGCGAGTTTGCCTTTTGCCATTTTCCGCTCACTATAACGGTGGACGGGCAGAGTATGACTTTTGACTGGTTCAGCGATTTGGAGAATTTCGTCAATTCGCACTAAACGCGGTTGAAGCATTGAAAAGAACGACATAAACGTCCGATTGCGAAAGATAAGCGTGAATTGCGTTTTCTTGCGTCGGGCGTTTTTTATGCCGTTTTTGCAAGACTTTTTCACGGCGTTTTGCAGTCGGTTTACGGTGAGTTTTCAAAAAAATGTCTGCCGATTTCAAGTTGCCTATTGAAAAATCGCGTCGGTGTTGTTACAATATTTTTATACGAAAACAAAGGGGACAGTTATGGAAGAGACGAAAAACGAAGTCGCGGCAACTCCGTCGACGGGTGAAAAAATCTCGAAACGCAATTTTATTATGTTTCCGTTGGGAACGCTGGGCAGAGATTTTCTGTACAACTTTTTCAACGGATACCTGCTTTCGTTCTGCGTGCTCACCAAGCACCTTAACGTCGCGCAGTTTACGGCAATCACGTTCATCATCGTGGCGGCAAGAATTTTCGACGCGTTCAACGACCCGATTATGGGCGGCATCGTCGAAAATACTCGTACGAAGTGGGGCAAATACAAGCCGTGGCAACTCATCGGTTGCGTGCTTACGGCAGGCGTCATTATCGCTCTTTTCAATATTCCTGCCGACGGATGGGGATTTATCGGTTTGATTGCCGCGATGTATTTCTTGTTCTCCATTACGTTCACTATGAACGATATATCTTATTGGGGAATGATGCCCACTCTAACAAGCGACCCACACGACAGAGACAAACTCATGTCTTTCACACAAATCATCGTAGCCATAGGCGGCGGCTCGGCAGGACTTATCGTCCCGACGCTCACCGCAGGCGATATGGCGATAGGCGGCAATGCGCAAACCGGTTACGGCGTGCTTGCAATCGTTGCGGCGGTGCTTATGTGCGGTTTTCAGTTGTTCACCATATTAGGCGTAAAAGAAAAACCGTTGCCGAAAAATCTCGTCAAAACTCCGCCCATGAAACTCAAAGACATGTTCCGCGTGCTTTTCAAAAACGACCAACTTATGTGGTGCGCGCTCGTCATGTTGCTGTTCAACGTCGGCACAAACGTAGTCGGCGGCGGTCTGGGAATGATGTACGTGTATTTCGAGTTCGGTTACAGCGGAATGCTCTGGACGGTGTTCGGCGTAGGTTACGCCGTGATTTCGGTGGTGTTTACGCTCATATATCCGTGGCTTGCAAAGAAATACGGCAGAGACAAAATTCTGTATTCGTGCGGCATCGCAATCATTGCAGGTTACGCGCTTATGATGATTTTGGGGCTCACCGTTCCGAATACGCTTCTTTTTGAAGTGCTCGGCATGAAGATAACGCTCAGATTCGTTCTCATGTTCCTTGCGTACACCGTGGCAGGTTGGGGCGGCGGCTTCTATATGATTATGGTCATAAATATGGCAAACACCGTCGAGTACAACGAGCACAGAACAGGCAAACGAGACGAAGGCCTTATATTCTCGCTTCGTCCTTTCACCGCAAAAATGGGGTCTGCACTCATGCAAGGTCTCGTGTCGCTTGTGTACGTCATCGCAGGCGTTTTGACTTACACCAACAAACTCACGGATATCGACAGGGGACTCGGCGGCGGAGAAACGTACGAATCGGTTATCGCGCAAGTGCCCGAAGACAGTAAAATCAAACTGCTCGTTTTCACATGCGTTATCCCTATGGTGTTCCTTGCAATCGCGCTCATCGTTTATAAGAAAAAGTGTTTCCTGAACGAAGCCAAGATGGCGGAAATGGTTGCCGCAATCGAAGAACGCAAGAAAGCGGAAGGTCAAGAAAGCCCCGAAACGATACAAGTAAACGAAGCGGAATAAACTTCGATATTCATGCAAAAAAGCACCGACTCGGTGCTTTTTTGCGCTATATTATATATAAATATAACTATTTACT
>CALGEU010000182.1 GCA_937881285.1 uncultured Clostridia bacterium
TGCTTGCGCACATGAGCGGCGACGAGCAACTCATAAAAGCGTTCAACGAAGGCGACGATATTCACGCAATCACCGCCGCACAGATTCTCGGCAAGAGCGTGTCGGAAGTTACGCCGGCAGAGAGAAGAGACGCAAAAGCGGTCAATTTCGGCATTATATACGGCATAAGCGGCTACGGACTTGCAGAAAACCTGTCCATTCCGCAATACAAGGCAAAAGAGTTTATTGCAAACTATTTCACAATGCACCCGAAGGTTCGCGAATTTATGGACGGTTGCGTGAAATCGGCACGCGAGCGCGGATATTCGCTCACGATGCTGGGCAGACGCCGCAATCTCAGCGACCTTAACGCGTCGAATTATATGGTGCGTTCGTCGGCGGAGCGTATGGCAATGAACACGCCGCTTCAAGGCTCTGCGGCAGACATAATCAAACTTGCTATGCTCGGCGTGGAAAAGCGTCTTGCAGGCATGAAATCGAAGATGATTTTGCAAATTCACGACGAACTTATAATCGACGCGGCGGCGGACGAAGCGGAAGAAGTGAAGAAGATTCTGTCCTACGAGATGGAACACGCCGTCAAATTGTCAGTTCCGCTCATTGCGGAAGCGACGAGTGCGAAAAACTGGGGTGAACTCAAATGAGAGTTGCAATAATCGGCGGAATAGGCTCGGGTAAAAGCGAAGTGTTGAAAATCGCAAAAGAAAAGGGCTTTTTCTGTCTCAGTGCAGACGAAATCAACGCAAATCTGCTTGTGTCACCGTCGTATATTGCAAAAATCGCGTCGGCGTTTCCAACCGTCGTAAAAGACGGAGCGGTGGATAAAAAGGCTCTTGCAAGCATAGTGTTTTCCGACGATGAGCAACTTGAAACACTCAACGCAATCGCTCATCCCGAAATCGCAAAAGTCATAAACGAATGTGCCGAGCCGCTCGTTGCGGCGGAACTTCCGATTGTACTTGAAAGCGTGATAGGCGGATTTGACGAAATATTGTTTGTGTCGACTCCGTATCGTACGCGCATAAAACGTCTCAAGGGCAGGGGACTTGACGAAAGTCAGGCAAAGGCTCGTATGCGCGCGCAAGTTAAACCGTCCGAACTCAAAAAAATCGCCACGTATACCGTTGACAATTCGGGTTCACTCGACGATTTGAGAGTGAATGCAGGCAAAATATTTGACGAAATACTTGCAAAATGCGCCGATTCAAAGGATAAATGCGCAAAAACGACTTGATAAACGCACGATGGCGTGTTATATTATAGTAAATAAGTTAACTTTATCTCAAAAGGGATAATATAAAGGAGAAAATTATGATAAAAGGAAAAACCATCGTCATCACGGGCGCAAACAGCGGTATCGGTCTCGAAACGCTCAAACTGCTTGCACAAGGCGACAACAAGATTCTTGCCGTTGACCTTCGCACGGACAGAATAGAAGCACTCGCGCTCAAAAACGTCTTCCCGATGATTTGCGACGTGTCAACAAAAGAAAACGTCGATTCCATCTTTGCGGCGGCAACCGAAAAACTCGGTTCTATCGACATCTTTTTCGCAAACGCAGGCTTCCCGTACTACGAGACGATGGACTACGTCAACTGGGAACGCATCGAAGACATCTTCAAAGTCAACGTCTATTCTCCCATTTATACATACCAAAAATACGTCGAATATCTCGGCGGCAAGCAAGGTCAGATGGCAATCACTGTCTCGGCAATCGGCAAACTCGCAATGCCCGGCTATACGCTGTACAGCGCAAGCAAATTCGCAATGCAAGGTTTCCAACAAGGTCTCCGCTACGAATTGCCGAAGAACGTTTCGCTCACTTGCCTTTATCCGATAGCCACCGACACGGGCTTCTTCAAAAAAGCAGTGGAAGGGCAGGAAGGCAAAGTCATTCGCGAACGTCCGTTCCCCGTGCAAAAGCCGCAACACGTTGCAAAATGTATGGTAAGGGGCTTGGAGCATAAGCGCAAATTCGTCAATCCGTCCAAACTCTTCACGTTTGCACAATTCTTGTTCGCAATCTGCCCGCCGATCAAGTGGGTGTATCTGAAACTCGAAAAGAACAAACTCGACCGTTTTGAAGCACAAAAAGCCGCAAAATAATCATTTTTCAAAAAACGCAAAACAAAAGTCCCGATTCAATGCGAATCGGGACTTCTTTTCTTTCAATTTTCTCGTCCGATAAGATAGTCAACGCTCACGTCAAAATGATTGGCGATTATTATAAGTTGCGCAATGCTTGGCTCGCTATGTCCGGATTCCCAGTGCGAAATTGCCATTTTTGACATGTTCAATACTCGTCCCAACTCTTGTTGGGATTCATTGTTTTCGATTCT
>CALGEU010000183.1 GCA_937881285.1 uncultured Clostridia bacterium
CACCGTCAACGACGACGTGACGGTCACCGTGAACGGAAACGTTCTGATTCTCGGTCTGCTCGGAATTGCAGGCGCAGGTCAATCCGGTCACACGTCGGGCGCACACAGCCAAATCATAAATAACGGCACAATAAATCTCAACAGCGGCTCTAATCTCGACGTCCGCGGATATATCAAGGGCAACGGCACAATCAACGCAGAGAGCGGCGCAACCGTATATTCTCCGTTCGTGGTAATCGACTTCCGCGGCGGCACGAACACCGTGACCGTGTTCAAGAAGAAAAAAATCTCTCCGTTCGTACAATACGAGATGCCCAACATCCAATGCGAACAATTCTTCCGCACGGGTGCAACACACACGGGATATTTCGATTTGTATGCAGGTAGTCAACACAACTATTGCTCTAAACCAATCATAGCAGCAAAAGGAATGATTCAGCTCACAAGCGGTTACGTTCGCAAGACTTATAACAACCAAAGAACGTCCTTGACGATTGTAGGAAATGCAAACCTTGGTTCTCTGTCTTTGACTATAACCATGAAAATTGACATAACAGTCAATATGTCCGACGTTACCTTTGCAATTCCTTGGATGTATGACATCCATATCGGCGACGGTACAACCGCAACAACGCTTACTGCAAACTACGATTATAAAGTTCTCCCCGGCGCAAGCATAACGGTTGAGAAAAACGCTACGCTGACAACATCAAAATCCATCATTGTGTACAGCTCGTTCACCGATACGCCTTTTGGCGGATCTGTATATCCCGAAAAATCGGCGGCATCATTTGTCGTCAACGGAACGTACAACATCAACGGCTCTTTTGGCGGTAACATTCAATCTACGCAAGCAGGAGCAAAAGTCCTTGTCGGATCAAAAGCAAAATTGAGCGTCAACGAAGTAGAAGGCAACAGCGGCGGGACAACAAGCACACAAGCAGGCACTTTGGCTATATTGGGCTTTGGCGGTGAATTTATAAAAGTTTTCGACATCACGGAAACGGCGCGTTTCGGCGCAGGCACTTGCAACGAAACAATAACTCCAAAGACCTACACCGACACTAGCAGCAACACACAAAACTACAATGAAGTAGTTCGCTCGTACAATGGCGGCACGGCTCTTGAAAAGGGCACAACCTACACCTACAACGGCACGGCGTGGGCGTAAAAAATGATTTGAAGACGGCTCTCAAACGAGAGCCGTTTGACTTCGCAATATCAAAAAAAACAAAAATCGGAAGTGATTTTTATGCTTGAAAGGGACAGAAAGGGATTCAATGCGTTGAGAATATTTGCGATATTTGCACTGTGTTGCACCGTCGTGCTGTGGGCAGGACTGTGGATTGCTTCCGCAACGCCTGCCGACAAAAGCGGACAAGACACGCAAGCGGTCACGGACAAACTCGACTCGAAATACAATCTCAACGACAAATTCAATCAAAAAGTCGTGACTCAACACGTTGCTTTTGATGAGAAGACAAACTATTCTGGCTATTATGCAGGCGAAACGCTGAAAACCGAACTCGTGTTCATGCCCCAAAACACGCTTGACAAAGCCGTGCGCTACGAATCGAGCGACACGAGCGTAGCAACCGTTTCGGAAGACGGGGTGATTACGTTTTTGAGCCGCGGAGAAAGCAGAATAAGCGTATATCTCGTTTCAAATCCCGATGTGTACAACTACGTGGGCGTTGCTTGTTTCGGAGAGAATCCGAAAACGAGCGGATTGACACTTGCGCTCGACGCGCCGCTTAAAGTCGGCACGACGACTATGGTTTCGCTCAACGAAGACAGAATCGCACCGCGCGGTGCAAAATACAAATCATCCGACGAAAACGTGCTGAAAGTGGACAAACAAGGCTACGTGAGCGGAATAA
>CALGEU010000184.1 GCA_937881285.1 uncultured Clostridia bacterium
TTTTACACGTTCATTTGAATGAAATATTCGGTTAGGCGTTCGGGGGTGTCGGAGAAATGCGATTCGTCCCAGTATTCCATAAGCAGAACGAAGTTTTCTATCACGGAGTTGATTTTGAGAGATTTCGGCAATTCTTTTTTGGCAACGAAATTGTTTTCTACGCATGCGGTTGCAAATTCTTTCAGTTCGCATCTGAGATAGGACAAAAACACGTCTTTGCTTTGCGAGAGAAGAATTGCGTGCAACAGTTCGCTTTCGTCGTGCAAATGGTAGAATATGTGCGTGATGAAATGCTTGTAGTCAAGCATGCTCGATTTTGAAAAATCGTGGCTTTTTTCTTCTTCGAGAGAGTGAGAAAAGACGTGCCCGAAAATCGTCGAGCAGATTGATTTGAGCAAATCTTCTTTTGTTTTGTAGTGCGCGTAAAAAGTGCTGCGCGCAATTCCGCTTTTGTCAAGCACGTCCTGAATTCTTACGTCTTTGTAGTCTTTCTCCAAAAGTACGGCGGCAAACGCGTCGTATATTTTTTGTGTGGTCGAGTTTATTTTGTCGTGCATAAAAATTCTCCTTTTTCAAATTATATCAAACACGGAGTTCGCTTGTCAATACACCGTGTACGATTTTACGTTATAAACAAAACATTATGTTTCAATTTGTTTTGAAAATATCGTTTTAAGGCGAACAAAACGGCGAATTTGGCTTGATATAAGCGGCGCAAAGGAGTATAATTTTATAAGTAAAAGGAATGAAACGGTATGCTTTTCGTTGACGGACTATCCGTATACGCACGCTATTTGCACGGGGACGGCGTAATCGTCTCGGACGTGTCTTTTTGCGTTGGCGACGGACAAAGTCTGGCGATTGTCGGAGAGTCGGGGTCGGGAAAGTCTATGATTGTGGACGCGCTCGTCGGAGTGCTTGCCGACAACTGCTATGCGACGGGCAGAATCGTCCTTGACGGCGACGATATATTGAAAAATCCGCGCGCTCTGAAAAGAAAACTCGGCAGAAGCGTCGCATTCATTCCACAGGGCGCGAGCGAGTCTCTCAATCCGTCTCTCAAAGTGAAAACGCAGATTTACGAAGCGTTTTCAAGAAGCGGACTGAAACTCAATCGTGACGAAAAAAGGGCGTATACACTATACAATCTTAAAAAAGTCGGACTCGAAGACGAAAGCGTGCTCGAAAAATATCCGTTCGAGATAAGCGGCGGACAGGCGCAGAGAGTCGTGCTTGCAATCGCGCTGTGTTCAAAACCGAGTCTTATCGTTGCAGACGAAGCGACAAGGGGTATCGACGCGGACACCGCAGAAGTATTTTTGAAGTGCGTCAAAGAAGAGTTTTGCGGCAGTGCGAAAATTTTCGTCACTCACGATATGAATCTTGCAAAGACGTGCGACAAAATGCTCGTGCTTAAAGACGGCAATCAGATGGAATACGGTTTTGCGGAAGACATACTCGTTGCGCCTGAAAACGAGTATACGAAAACGCTTTTGCAAAGGACGGTGCAGAATGATTGAAATCAAGGATTTATCCAAAACTTTCACCGTCGGCAAAAACAAGAACGCTTCTGTCGTGCTCAACGGCGTTTCGCTTGAAATAGGCGACGGCAAAAAAATAGGGCTTATAGGCAAGAGCGGAGAAGGCAAATCGACTATCGCGAATATTCTTTGCGGAGCGGTTGCGCCGAGCGGTGGAAACGTATACAAGGACGGCAAACCGCTTTGGAGCGAAAAGGGAAAGTACGACAGACGTCTCGGAAAAGAAATTCAAATCGTTCCGCAACAACCCTTGCTTGCGCTTGACCCTATGCAGCGTTCGGGCGATGCTGTCAAAGAAGCGCTCATATCGTCTAAACACGCGCACTACGGAAAGGACGCAAAAGAAAAAGCGTTGCAACTCTTCGACACGGTGGGGCTTGAAAGAACGCTGTGGAACAGATTGCCGTTGCATCTTAGCGGCGGACAGGCGCAAAGACTCGTTATCGCACGCGCACTTGCAACCAAACCAACTCTTATCGTTAGCGACGAGTCAACGTCAATGCTTGACCCTGCAACGAGCAGAAGCGTGCTTGAACTATATGACAAACTCGTCAAGACTCTCGGCATATCCGTTCTTTTTATCTCTCACGACTTGGACACGGTGAAAGAGTCCTGCGACGAGATATATCTTTTGCAAGACGGATTAATAGTGAAAGAAAAATAAAACAATATAGGAGCAAACCAGTGAAAAAAACAAACAAATTGTTATCAATTATTATTGCGGTTTTGGCAATCACGATTTTGTGTATCAGTCTTGTTGCTTGCGACAAAACTCCGACAGAACCGACAATTCTTATCGTAGGTACGACGATGACGGTCGATTCGCTCAATCGTCTTGACAGTGCGGGTGGTGCTCCCGGGTACAATTTCGATAAAATCGCAAGTACTGTTTCGCAAATCACGCCCATTGCGCAGATAGGCGGAGAATTTGTTCCGCTTGCATGCGACTATGCAGTAAGCGAAGACGGAACGACGGTTACGCTCACTCTCAAAGACGGTTTCAAGTGGCACGACGGACAGGATTTGACCGTTGACGATATCGAGTATACGTTGTCATCACTCGTCGTAGGAACGGATTACGAAAGCGTGCAAAAAAACGGCAATTCTCTCGTTTACACGCTTTGCACGACGGATACGAAATTCCTTGAGAAAATAGCAAGCGAAAGCGTTTTGCCCAAACACGTGTTTGACGGCAAAACGAAAGAAACGCTCACCGACGAAGAATCGGTGATAGGCGCAGGCCCGTACAGATACGTCGGAAGAGACATATCGGCAGGCACGATAACTTTTGAAAAATTCGCAGAGTACCCGTATGCGCAAAGCGTGAAAATCGACAGGGTGATTTTCAAGTGGTACGGCACGGCGGAAGTGTTGATAGCGGCTCTCAAAAGCGGTGAAATCGATATGATTTTCAACTATGGAACGGGCATAAGCGACGATTCGGTTGCGGCACTCGAAGACAGCGAGAGCGTGACGCTTGCAACTTATGCGACTAAGGCTCTTCCCAAAGTGCTTTTCTTCAACAATCAGAAGATGACCGACGCAAGAGTTAAACGCGCGATTGCGTTGTCGATAGACTATGACAAAATACGCTCGACTTTCGGTTCAAAAAGCAGTGCAAAATCAAGAGAAGGACTTGTCGCTCCGGGTATTTTCGGATATAAGGAAACACCCGAATGGCAAAGAAATCTCGATGAAGCAAAACGACTTTTGAGCGATGCGGGATATAGCGAGCAAAACAAATTCCGTTTTGAAATTCTCGTGCGCTCCGGCAGTGACGACACGCAATACGCAACTCTCATAAAAACGCAAATCGAAGAAAACGGCATGGTCGAAGTCTCGTTACTCTCAAAGGGAAGCGACTGGCAATCCTACTATCAAGACGGCAATCATATGGCAAGTTTTGCAAAAGTAACCGCAAAGGGCTACGATTTCGAAGCGGGTTATGCGACGAGATATACTCTTGCGGCAAACACGAGCATGCTCGATATGAAAAACCCCGTTGCGCACGGGCAAATGCTCGTTGAAGACGAAGGCGGCAATCTGACCGAGTACGGCAGAATACTCAAAGCAATGTCGGGGGCGAAAAATTCCGAACAACTTGCAAAAGCGGTCGGCGAATATCAGGATTACGTCTCGGCAAACGTCGTGTGCGTACCTTTGTTTTACGACGGAGTCACGCAGGCGTGTTCGAGCAAAGTATCCGGATTCAAGGTTGACGGCACGGGCGCGATTCTCAACGTCATATCTTTCCAAACTCTTGAAAAAAGAGCGTGAAACATACGAAACGCACAATTTCACGTTGATACGGCGCAGATGAAAAGGCAAGCAAGGTCGATTGCGTTGGTTTGAAAACGCAAACAAGGCTTGAAAAAGGACAAAATGGCAAGAAAATTCGGCAAAAGCGTTATATTTTCCGTGATTGCTTTGATCGCGATATTTGCGGTCAATTTCTTCTTGCCGCGCCTTATGCCCGGCGACCCGCTTGCAAATCTCGTCGGTGCGGACGAAAGCACCATGTC
>CALGEU010000185.1 GCA_937881285.1 uncultured Clostridia bacterium
CGACGAATCTTCGATTGCAATGAAATCTCTTGCGGCACACGGCGCAACGCTTGAAAACATCGACACTATCGTGAACGAACTTTCTATCGGCGAACTCATGGAAGTGACTTACGACGTTTATCAGGCGCAAGCGGACGGCGATTACGTCAAAGTGGATTTGTTCGTTCCCTACAACGAATATCTTGAAATTCACAAGGCAGCAAAATCGGAAAACGGGCTCTTCGTCAAAGACGCAAGCGGCAATTACGTCTCGACGACGGACGAAACGGGCGACGTGTTCGTCAATATCGGAAGATACACCCTTTACGACTCCGAAAAACACGTAGGGCTTGACCGCTACGCCCTTACGAGCGAATCGGCAACGAGCATAACCATTCAATCGATGGCAAGACGCGGCTATCTCATCGACGAGATAGGCACTAAAGTGGATTCGTTGTGCATTGACGAACTTATCCGCATAAAAGCGGACTCCGCCGTCATCATGCGCTCGCTTGCAAAACGCGGAACTACGCTAAACAAATTTGCCGACGTCGCAGACGAACTCAAACTCTCCGAAGTCATCGAAGTGACCGACGATTCCGCTCGCATAATGAAATCTCTCGTTGCGCGCGACTGCCTTATCAAAGACCTTGACAAGATTGCAAACGATTTGACGCTCAGCGAAACCGTTGACGTGACGTTTGACGAATACGTGCAAAACGCAAGCGGAAAATACGTCAAAGTAGTCGGTGACGGATACGTCTTCTACGACTCCGAAAACGTGCTTATGCAAGGCATGCAACGCTTCAGAAAAGACTCGTCCGCTACGCCTGCGGTGTATACGGCAGACGACAACGGCGACTTCGTGCACGAATTCTATTTCACGCTCTTCAACGTCGCCGTTCACTCTGACGAAACGCAATTCGTCCGCTACGACAGAACGGCTGTCGAAAACTCTTCGTCAAGAGTTCTTCAACGCCTTGCGTTCTCAAATATCGGCGACTTCTCCACTGCTTTCGACTCTCTCGCACTTGGCGACGTCATAGACGTTGACCCCGACGTGCTTGCGGTTGCCACGGCAGAATATAAAGCGGCAAATCCGTCCGTCACCTATTATTCGTACGACGAAACAAACCACGTCTTCAAACGCGATACGGAAGGAACGTACTACGTCGTGCGCGCAGGCGAAAGCACCGCAGTGTTGAAACGCCTTGCGTTTGTGCCCGTGAACTCGCTCTCCACGGCTCTTGACGCCGTCATAAAAGATATGCTCTTGTCCGAACTCATCGACGTGTACGAAAACTACGCCGTCGAACTTGACGAGACCTACTCTTCTTCCACAAATCCCGCGACGATTGACGAAAACGACAGATTTATCATCAAACCGCTCGGCGTCGACGAAACGGGAAGAGCGTATACGTTCGTGTTCAACGCATACGGCAAATATATCGCAAGAGACTATGCGTTCATTCAAACGCCCGTGAGCCAACTCACCGTAAGCGGAAGCGCACGCTTCGAGTACGTAAAACTCAACAGTGCGGCGGAAGCGACGATAGCAATGTCCAACGGCGGCGTATATTACAAACACGGCGACGAATACGTCTCCAACACCGCTCTTTGCGTGTATCTCGCGTCTTTAGGCAAATTTGACAATCTCTACACAAGAAACGCGGTCACGAGCGGCGGCATTGAATCGGCAACCTATTCCGACGCAAATCTCTACGTCGAAGTGGGCGGCATGTACACTCCTTACGATTCTACGAAACTCACGCATCTCGGCTTCGACTCCTACTTCGTGAAGACTACGAGCGAAGACGGAAGCAAGTTCTTCGTGTCCACCACCACTCCGAACGCAAGCGACGATATGACTTATCAATACTACGGCAAAGACGACGACGGCAACTCGCTTGAACCGCTCTATGCAAAAGAATATTGCGAAGACATCTACGTCAAATCCGCAACGGGCGCATACGTCTTCAACGGCAACGAATACGTGGCGTACGACGAGACTCAACACGAAGGTCTCGACCGCTTCGACGCATATCTCGGCTATCTTGCCACCGCAAACGAAACCTATGTCAAATCCGCAGGATTCTATTCGACGGGACTTCAACACGTATACGCAAGAGTTGCAAGAGACGGCGGTATGATTCGCGAAAAGAGCCAAGCCGTAATCCGTATGCTTGCGACCAAAGAAGTGACCATTGCAAACATCGACAGCGTCATCAAGACGGCAACGATAGGCGAAATTCTCGACGTCACGCCCGACAGTATATTTGAAAAATTCGCAGATTCGACAATCGACAATCTCAACTCGAGTCTGCAAAGCACGATAACGGATATGTCCGTCGGCGAACTTATGGAATTTGCAGGCGTCTCGACAAGCAACGCCGTCGTGCGCTCCGCACTCAAAGACGTGAAACTCAAAAACTTCTTTGACAGTCTCACCTTCAATCCCACGGTCGGCATCGTTGTGGATATGGAAAAGGCTTGCGGATACGCCGCATAATCGAAAACGCAATAAAAACGAATGAAAAAGCACCGTGCGAGCGGTGCTTTTTTGTTTCGTATTGTTTAGTGTTTTTGCATATTTCGCAAAACAACGGTTTTATTTGTCTTTTTGGCAACTTAAAACGCGTTTTATTCTTTTTCCGACAATTCGAGCCATTCCGCTTCCAGCGGTTCGAGCGCGGCTTTCAACTCATCGATTTCCCCCTGCAACTCGGTGATTTTTTTATAATCGGAATACACCGTTTCATCGTTGTGAATGGTATCTTCGAGTTTTGCGATTTTATCTTCAAGCACGCTCATCTTCTCTTCGAGAAAACTCATTCTGTGCTTGCGGCGAGCAATCTCCTTGCTCTCGGACACGGGCTTTTCTTTCTTTTTCGGCACACTCGTTTGAGCACTCGCGCCCGTTTGTTCCGCCGCCTGTCTCGATTGTTCGAACTCCGAATACGTGCCGTCAAAAACGCTTGCTTTGCCGTCTTCGAACACTATGAGACGATTGCACACTCTGTTGATGAAATATCTGTCGTGCGAGACTGTCAGCACCGTACCCGTATAATTTGAAAGAAGATTTTCGAGCGTCTCTTTGCCTATTATGTCCATATGGTTGGTCGGCTCGTCGAGAATGAGAATGTTGGGGCGTTTGCGTATGATTTTGCATAGCGCAAGACGAACCTTTTCACCGCCCGACAAATCGCATATACGTTTGAAAACGTCGTCCCCCGAAAACAGGAACGCACCAAGCGCACTTCGCGCCTGCGTGTTGTCAAGAAGGGGAAATTCGTTCTGGAAATCTTCAAGAACGGTTGCCGTGGAAAAACTCTGCGTGAGCGTCTGGTCGAAATAGCCGACGTTTGCGTGCAATCCGAAAACGGCCGTTCCGCCGAGTGCTTTCACAAGGTGCATTATCGTCTTAACGAGCGTGGATTTGCCAGTGCCGTTGTTGCCGATTATGCCGACTTTTTCTCCGCGCTTTATCACCGCACTTATTTCTCCGAGCGGTTTGTCATACCCGAAAACGAGTTTTTCAAGCACGATAGCCTTTTCCACGGTTTCGCGTTCAGGCTCGAATGCGCCCCTGAACGTCGAAACGTTGAAAGGATTCGGCGCGTTTACGTCGCCTATTCTCTCTATCTGTTTGAGTTTGGCTTGCGCCATTGCGGCTTTGGACGCTTTATAGCGAAATCTTTCGACAAGCGCGTTCAGTCTGTCAATCTCTTTCTTGCGCGCCATGGAATCTTTCAGTGCTTTGTCGTACGCCTGTTGCTTTTGCGCCATAAACGCCGAGTAGTTGCCCGCATATCTCGTTGCCGTGCCGTACTCTATCTCGTAAACGACGTTGACGATTTTGTCAAGAAACATTCTGTCGTGCGACACGATGACGCAAGACTTTTTGTATGCGCAAAGATAATTTTCAAGCCACTCTATCGCTTCGAGATCGAGATGGTTGGTCGGCTCGTCGAGAAGAAGCACGTCGGGCTTTGACAACAACAATTTTATCAGCGCAATCTTCGTGCGCTGGCCGCCCGAAAACGTGTTGAGAGTCTTTTTCAAATCGTCGTCGGAAAAGCCGA
>CALGEU010000186.1 GCA_937881285.1 uncultured Clostridia bacterium
GTAGGGGGTGACTTGATATACGTAATAATTCAACCAGTTGTAAAACAGCAAATTCGCCGTTGAACGCCATTTCATATCCACTTTGTCGACGTCGTCGGTGGCAAAATAGTTTTTGGGACGTTCGATGGGAAGACCTTTTTCAAGGTCACGGAGATACTCGTTGCGGAGAGTATAGCGGTCGTATTCGCTGTGCCCGGTGAAGAAAAACGACTTGTTGTCAATGGTTTTGGCAATGGCAACGCCCGTCTCGTCCCCTTCTGCGAGAATTTTTATGTTTGGATTTTCGCGAAGCGCGGTTTCGTCGATTGCGGTGTGACGCGAACTCGGAATATAAAACGTATCGTCCATGCCTTTCAAGAGCATATCGTTTTTCACGACTGCGTGCGTCGGGAAAATGCCGAACAGTTTTTTGTCGAGCATGTGCTTGTTAATGCCGAATTTGTGATACAAAGCCGCCTGCGCTCCCCAACAGATATAAATGGTGCTTGTGACGTTTTCGTTGGCAAAATCTATGATTTGTTCAAGTTCCTGCCAGTATTTGACTTCTTCAAACGGCAACGTTTCGACGGGCGCACCCGTGACTATCATGCCGTCGAATTTCATCTTTTTGATTTCGTCGAGAGATTTGTAAAATCTCGTCATGTGGTCGTCGGCAACGTGCGTGGGCGCATACGTGTCCGTCTTTATGAGTGTGACGTTGATTTGAAGCGGCGAATTCGACAACAGACGCATAAGTTGCGTCTCCGTCGTCTCCTTGGTCGGCATTAAATTGAGTATGGCGATTTCGATTGGACGAATGTCCTGCCCCACTGCGCGTTTGTTGTCCATAACGAAGATTTTTTCGCTTTGAAGACTTTCAAACGCCGGTAAACCGCGCGGTATAACTATAGGCATAAACTTGCTCCTGTTATCTTTTGATTGTTATTACGCCTGAATATGCGCACCGTCAAGGGCTTGTTTTATGTCGTCGATAAGGTCGTTTGCGTTTTCAAGACCGCAAGAGAGTCTGACAAGGTCGGGTGAAACGCCTGCGTCGTAAAGTTCTTCGTCGGTGAGTTGACGGTGCGTGGAACTTGCAGGATGCAAACAGCAACTGCGAGCGTCCGCAACGTGCGTCTCTATTGCAACGACTTTGAGCCCTTTCATAAACTCTTCCGCTTTGGCTCTTCCGCCCTTAACGCCGAAACTCACGACGCCGCAAGTGCCGCTCGGGCAGTATTTTTGTGCCAGCGCATAGTCCGCGTCGCCTTCGAGTCCGGGATATTTAACCCACGCGATACGCGGATCGGATTGCAAATATTTTGCAACCGCAAGTCCGTTTTCGCAATGGCGTGCGACTCTGACGTGCAGGCTTTCGAGACCGAGATTGAGAATGAATGCGTTTTGCGGACTTTGGATAGAGCCGAAGTCACGCATAAGTTGTGCCGTGCACTTGGTTATAAACGCCCCTTCTTTGCCGAATTTCGTGGCGTAAGTTATGCCGTGATAACTGTCGTCGGGAGTGCAAAGTCCCGAGAATTTGTCGGCGTGCGCCATCCAATCGAACTTTCCGCCGTCAACGATTGCACCGCCGACCGCCGCGCCGTGTCCGTCGAGATATTTCGTCGTGGAATGCGTGACTATATCCGCGCCCCATTCGATGGGACGGCAGTTGATGGGCGTTGCAAACGTATTGTCGATGATAAGCGGCACACCGTGCTTGTGCGCAACGCGTGCAAACAACTCTATATCGAACATTTTGAGCGCAGGGTTTGCAATGGTTTCGCCGAAAATCGCTTTGGTGTTCGGCTTGAACGCGGCGTCGATTTCTTCTTCGGTGCTATCTGCCGAAATAAACGTAAAGTCAACGCCCATTTTTCTCATAGTGACGTTGAAAAGATTGTACGTTCCGCCGTATATCGCACTTGTGGAAATGACGTGGTCGCCTGCGTTTGCGATGTTGAAAACGGCATAGAAGTTTGCCGCCTGACCGCTTGACGTAAGCATACCTGCCGTGCCGCCTTCGAGTTGAACAATCTTCTTTGCGACGTAATCGTTGGTGGGATTTTGAAGACGGGTGTAGAAATATCCACTCGCTTCAAGGTCGAAAAGTTTCGCCATATCGTCGGACGTATCGTATTTGAAAGTCGTGCTTTGAATTATCGGGATTTGTCTGGGTTCACCGTTGCCGGGCGTATAACCGCCCTGAACGCATATCGTTTCTATTCTTTTGTCCATAGTTTCTCCGTGCGCATTGCGCTGTATATAAAAATTTTATTTTCAAATGTTTTGCAAAAAACGGTTGCTTTTGCAATGAAACGGCATTGAGCCTTATCTCGTGTTGTATTCCTTCATCACGCGACGCAGATTGCGGTCGTTTTCCTTTTCTTTGATTGCTTGACGCTTATCGTGCAATTCTTTACCTTTGCAAAGTCCGATTTGCACTTTGACGAGCGCGTCTTTGAAATAGACTTTGAGCGGAACGAGAGTGTAACCTTTCTGTTCCACCTTGCCGCGCAACTTGTTGATTTCGCTGCGGTTGAGAAGAAGTTTGCGAGTTCTGCGCGGGTCAACGTTGTTGTAACTGCCCATTTTGTAAGGCGAAATATGCGCGCCTATCATAAAGACTTCGCCGTTTTTGATTATGACGAAACTGTCGCGAAGATTTATTGCGCCGAGACGTATCGACTTCACTTCGCAACCGACGAGCACTATGCCTGCTTCGTAGGTGTCTTCCACGAAATAATCGTGATAGGCTTTTTTGTTTTGAGCAATGAATTTTTCCATATACGCTATTATATATTATTGCGCGCAAATATTCAAGAGATAAGCGCGCGAGTCGTTTATTCGGGTTTTGTCGATAAAAAAAGACCTGTGACGGAATCACAGGTCATAAGATACTTCTTTTTCTTGGATTAGCCAACAAATCTCCACATTACAAAGCAGATGATTGCACATACCATGATGAATGCGAACAAACCGAAAGTGACTTTTTTGAGAACGCTTTCTCTGTTGGTTGCCTTGTTCTTTCCGTAGAAAGTATCGCTTGCGCCCGTGATGACGCCCACGTTGTCGTTGGTGCCCTTTTGCATCATGATGACGACGATAATTGCGATAGCCGCAATCACCATCAATATAACGAATGCCATTAAAACATTCATTGCGGTTTCATACTTAATGCCTTGTTCTGCGGCAAGAAGAATTGAATTCAATGAATCAAGCATACTTTACCTCCTAAAAGTTACTATGAGATTTTAGCATAAGAGAATACAATTTGCAAGCGGTTTTGCAAATATAATTGTAAAATGTAACGTTTTTGACGCGTAAAGAATAAAATGCGAGCATGGAAAACTTAAAATATGCAAGCGAATTGCCCTATCCGACGATAGAAGTCGAAAAAAACGTTGCAGAAAGCAAGTTGCTTATGCCGTCATACTCGGGTTCTGCAGGCGAACTCACCGCAATACTCACCTATGCGTTTCAGTCGTACATAACACCTAGATATCCCGAAATCGCAAAGGCTATGGAAGGCGTTGCCATGGTTGAAATGCACCACCACGAACTTTTGGGAAAAACCATTTACGCGCTAGGCGGTTATCCGGTGATGGGGGCGCGCACCTGGTGGAACGGCAATTTTGCAAACTACACGCTTGACCCTAAAAAATATCTCATCGAAAACATCAAGGCGGAAAAGAACGCAATCGTCAACTACGAGCGCACGATTCTCAACCTGACAGACGAGAGTGTAAAGACGCTTTTGGAGCGCATAATCCTAGACGAAGAATTGCACGTACAAGTGTTCAAAGAACTACTGTTGAATTATTTCGATATACAAGTCTGAACGTCGCAACAGACGCTTTATATGGCGCATTTTGCCACATAAAACCGCTTTTAATCGACAAACACAAAAAACAATCCGCAATTTTGTTTGCGGATTGTTTGTCGTTTTTCGTTCTTACGCCGATTTATTTTTCTCTTTTCTCGACTTCTTCGAGTATCTTTCCGAGAACCGAATAGAAAGAGCGATAAACGTATTCGTACGCTTCTTCGCCAAGCCCGTAGGGGTCGGAAACGTCTTCACCGAGAAATCGGGACATAGAAATTATCTTTTTCTCCGCACCGTAAAATTTGGCAAGCACTCTCTTTATTTCGTCCGTCATTGCAAACACGACGTTTGCTGACGAAAAAGTCTTTTTGTCGCAGAACTTCGCTTCTCTTGCCGCATCGTACGGCACGCCGTGTCTGTCAAGCGTCTTGGCGCATAGCGGATTGAGCGTGTCGTCGTGCAACACCATGCCTGCGCTTTCGACCTGTATATCTTTTCTGTCGCGCGCGTACGCGTACTGTCTGAACATACATTCGAGCATAGGCGACCTGCACGTATTCGCCATGCAAACAAACAAAACTTTCATACTTCTTTTCCGCCTGCGGCTTTTGTGACTCTGTTCATCACGGACGCTTCGAGCCCATGACCGTGAAGTTCTTCGACGATTATGTAATCGTATGCTTTTTCCGCAGTGTGCAACGCGGAATATATGTTGCGCGTGTAATCTTCAACGGTTACACCGAGCGAGATGAGATTGCGCTCCCCCACGACGTCGCGATATATATCGCGTGCCACGATGACGGGATTTTTGCCGAGCGAGACCTGCTTGTCATATTCGTTTGCCGCATGCTCGATATTGACGGCGGTCACCGTGTCCACTTTCGGCGCGTAATGCGTGTATTTCATTCCCGGGGCTTTTGCTATTTTGATAACTTTTCCGTTTTGGCTGACTTGTCCCACGATGTCGAGAAGCATTTCGGCAGTAACCGCACCGGGACGCAAAATGGTTGGCACGTCAACTGTCAAATCGAGCACCGTAGACTCTATCCCCACCTGACACGGGCCGTCGTCGAGAATGAGTTCGACTTCACCGTTCAGGTCTTCGTAAACGTGTTGAGCGGTTGTGGGAGAAATATGCTTCGAACGGTTTGCAGACGGTGCCGCAAGCGGAAAACTCTTTGAAATGAGTTCTCTGGTGTATGTGTTTTTTGGCATACGCACACCGACGGTTTCGCCGCCTGCTGTGACCACGTACGGAATTTTATCGCTCTTTTTGAGTATAACGGTGAGCGGTCCCGGCATAAAACGCTCCGCGAGCGCATAAAACTCGTCGGGAATATCAACGGCGATGTCCTTGACCTGTTCAAGCGACGAGATATGCACTATAAGCGGATTGTCCTGTGGTCTTCCCTTTGCTTTGAATATGTTTGCGACGGCTTTTTCGTCGTAGGCGTTCGCTCCGAGTCCGTACACCGTCTCGGTGGGGAAAACCACGAGACCGCCGTCTCTAAGTATGCGCGCGCCCTCGTCAACGCCGTCTTTTGCTTTTACGATTCTTGTCATATAAGCCTTCGTATCGTAGATTGCCAAAAGCAACCGTTTTTCTTTTGCGAGCGGACGTCTTCCGCTCAATTATCGGATTTTCGCACTTTTATCGTATCGTCATATAAGTCTGTACAGGTTGTAAGACACTTCGCCGTTTGACGCGGATATTCTGTCAAATACAAACACGTTGCTCGGAGACGAACTCGGAGCGTAAAGCGTGCAACCGCTCGTCATAGTGGCAGGCATAACGACGTTTTTCTGAACGTTCGGATTGAAATTCTTGATGCCGTATCTCGTGACGGTGTTGCCGTCGCTGTCTTTGCTCGTGACGAAATACATATAGCAACCGATTTTATATATGCCGTCTCCGCTCTTGAGAGTTGCCATATCCGCAAGCGGTTCGGAGCCGTCGCTCATACGGTCAACGGTTTTGCCGTCCGCGCCGACGATGTAGTATTTCTTCAATTTCTCGCCGTCGAGTTTTTGTCCTATCGTATACGAACCGCGGAACGCCGAAAGCGTGAGATATTCAAACGGAATCACTTCTTCACCGTATAGATTGAACGCGCCGTACAACGTTGCGCTGGAATCTTCGGGATCGGTGATAGCCGCAACGATCATATTGTTTGACAACTCTTGTTGAAAAACGGTGCTGCGCGCGTTGTGTCCGACGAGATTGCCGCCCTTGTCGTACACGTTGATTTCGCTCGGACGGATAGGAACGTAATAGTAGCCGTCAACGCTCTGCATGATAAGGTCGAAATAGCCGACTTTTTCTTTCTTCTGATCTTTTATCGTAACGCCGTAGTTGCCCGTGAGCGACATAACGACGTTGAGATTTTCATCGAGAATGAACTGATCGTAGAAACCGACTTTGCCGATTATCGTCAAGCCGTAACTTGCGTAAATAAAACCGTCTTTGAGATAGCACGTCGTGTCTATGCCGCCCTTGTCTCCGCCGTAATATTTGTTTTCGAGATACAGGAACACTTTGTCCGCATTTGCCGTATACTCGCTGCTTGCGTCGTTGTCAGGCGTATAAATGCGGCGTTTGAACACGTAATAATCGAATCCGTCGTAATAGGTGTAATCTTCGGTGTTTTCAACCGTCCAGTCTTCGTGAATGAAGAATCTGCCGTTGCCGATATAGGTGATTTCGCTTGAATAATCGTCTTCTTCGTTATCCTGCACCGTGCCGTTGGTGGTTGCGTCGAGATTCTGAACGACAGCCCCTGCGCTTTGCGGAATCGCGTATATTCCGTCTCCTGCGCTGTTGCCGACGACAGTCACGTATTTTGAATCGAAACCTTTGACGTACGAAAGTTTGTTATCGGCGTTTTTCACTCTGCAAACGAGTGAGCCGCGCTCGTTCACCGCTCCGTCGGTCGTGGGACGATAAATAGACGTATAACCCGTTCTGCCCTGCGTGTCGTAGGTTGCAGACACAGCGATAAGTCCGCCGTCAAGCACTTTCACAGCATTGTCGATGTTTACGTTTACAAGGCTTTTAGAAGACGTAGGATCGCTTGAACCGACTTTCGCTCTAGACAACACGGTTTCTCCGTTTTGGTTGAGAACCCCTGCTTCTCCGCTTGCGAATTTGCAAACGATAAGTCCGTCTTTGACTCTGAGTGCGGATACGCCTATCCAGTCGGGAATAATCATTCCCTTTATGCCGCCGTCGAAATAGATTTTCTCGTCGTTCATTTTCACGAGAGACAATACTCCGTCTTTTTCCACGACGAAAGCGTTGATGCTCTCTATGTAGCCCACGTCACTGTTGAGCGTTGCCGATTGCGACGATGACGTTGCGCTCGACGTATACACGCTCCAACCCGTAGGAAGAGAAATCTCGAGTTTATATCCTGAAAATTCACTCTTGCTGCTAGTGGACTTGAAGATGTCTTCAACCGTTTTGGGCTTGTTTTTGTCGCACGAAAAAAGCACAAGGCAAGTTGCCAAAAGCACGCTTACGACAAGCGTAAAAGATATGATTCTTGCAAAAATCTTCTTGTTCATATTTGCTCCGTAAAGTAGTGAGTGCCTATGCGCACCCCCAGCATTATATATACAAACTCCGAGAGCAAAATATTGGCTTTCACTCTCAAAGCGTGCGGAATGTCTCTGTTTTCTCCGCTCAAATACTTTCTCGTGGTTGCGTCGATGGGTATTCCGTCAAAACCTTTGCAATGCTCGCAGACAACGCCGTCTGCGTCTCTGAAAAACGCCGCGCCTTCGATATCGCACTTGCATACGTTGCAATGCGCAAAATCAAGTTCGTTGCCGTTGTCTTTGAGTGCGGAAAGCAAAAAATCCGTAACTATCACGTCGGGTTCTTTGTCCGTATACGCAAGGTTGTTGAGCGTTTCGAGCGCGTGGATAAACAAATCGGGCTGTGAATCTATCGATAGTTTCTGAAGCACTTCGAGCGTCAGCGAAGCGGCGTAATAACGGTCTATATCCGTTGTGATAGCCGAAAACGACTCGATTTGAGAACACTCGGTTATGACGTATCTGCCGTTTCTGCCCGTAAGCACGTAATCACCGAAATTCATCGGTTCTGCCGCATAGCGAAGTTTCGCTTTGGGTTTTAGACACCCTTTTGCCGTTGCAGTGATTTTTCCAGTTTCAACGCCGACAAGAGTGACAATCATATCACTCTCGTTGTAAGGTACGGCTCTCGTTACGATCGCTTTAACTTTCAGGTCGGCTGTTTGCATTTCTTCTGCCTTTTCTTTGGTTTTCGTAAGGCGTCTGGTCTTCTTTCATCGTTCGGTACATTGCATACCATTCGACGTCGCCGGTCTTTGCAAACATGTTCCACAATTCTTTTTCGTTCACAACAGTAGAATGTGCAAAACCGTCTATTCTATGCGCCTTATTCAAAAATTTATTTTCCGTCCGCTTCGTTTACCGTCTTGCGTGGCACGAAGAGATTTTTTCATTTAGCACAAGCATTCGCTTGCTTTATATGAAAAATTCGGTCAGTCTTTCTTCAAGGCTTTAAGGTCGTAGCCGAGTTCGCGCATAATGCGGTCGTCGTCTCTCCACTCGTCCTTGACTCTGACGTACAATGTAAGGAAAACCTGCTCGCCTATCATTTGTTCAAGGTCTTTTCTTGCCTTCGTTGCGATTTGTTTGAGCATTTCTCCGCCCTTGCCGATGACGATTGCCTTGTGAGATTGTTTCTCGCAAATGATGTCGGCGTCTATATCGACGATAGGCTGATTTTCGCGTTCCTGAAATTTGTTGATATACACGCCAATGCCGTACGGCACTTCCTTGTCGAGAAGATACAACGCCTTTTCGCGGATGATCTCGGTTGCCATAAAGCGCATGCTGCTCTCGGTGTACATATCGTCGGGATACATCTTGACGCCTTCGGGCAAGAGAGCGACCAACTCTTTCATGAGCGGTTCGAGATTGTCGCCTTTCTTTGCCGAGATAGGCACGATTGCCTTGATTCCTTCGATGCCGTTGAGTTTCTGAAGACTTGCAAGCATAGTTTCTCTCGTCACGCAATCTTCTTTGTTGAGTGCGACGACGATAGGCGCTTTCTTTGCGTTCTTTTCAAGAAATTCGTAATCTTCCTTTTGCATGCCTTTTGCGGCGTCTATGACGTACACGACGCCGTCAACGTCTTTGAGCGAGTTTTCCACGGCCTGCATCATGTATTCGCCAAGGTGATTGCGCGCCTTGTGGATACCCGGCGTGTCGATGAGCACCATTTGATAATCGTCGCCGTTGATGATGCCGAGAAGTTTGTTTCTTGTGGTTTGCGGGCGCCAGGACACAATCGACACCTTTTCACCGACGAGCGCGTTGGTGAGAGTCGATTTGCCTGCGTTTGCAAGACCTGCTATGCAGATAAAACCGCTTTTGAAATTCATATATTCGTCCTCTGCTTAGATATTTTATTTTGACTTTTGTCGTTTGTATCGTTTAGTCCCTTTTCAACCCGACGGCGTTCATAATCGCTTTTTGATGAGCAATCATCACTTTTTCGTCTTCGGGGTCGATATGGTCAAATCCGAGTATGTGCAAAAATCCGTGACAGGCAAGAAAGCCTAGTTCGCGAGCATAAGAATGTCCGTATTCTTTTGCCTGCTCTTCCGCGCGTTTTCTGCATATCATAATCGAGCCGAGAAGCACATGCGAGCCGTCGTAGTCGCACTCCGAAAACTCGCTTTCGTCAACGGGCAAATCGAGTTTTTCAAAGCACGGAAAACTCAATACGTCCGTCACTTTGTCAACTCCCCTTGCGCTTGCGTTCAGACTCTTTATCGTGTCTTCGTCAACCACCGTGATGTCGATAAGGAAAAAATCCTTTTGCCCGAGATGCTTGAAAGTGGCTTTTTCCACTTTTCGCACCAACGCTCTTTCTTTTAGATTCGCACCCGAAATTCGTATCATATCAGTTCTTGTTGAAAGTGTTTTCTTTCTTTTTCTTGTCGTAACTCACGCGACTGTGGTGAATGGACGGAAGCACTTCGATTATCGTTCTCTTTATCGTTGCGATGTCACCCATCGTGATGGGACATTCGTCAAACTGGCGAAGTTCGATTTTTTCGTCCACGAGTTTGTTGATTCTTGCTTCGAACTCTTCTTTCGTATCTGGCATATACGCACGCATTGCCGCTTCGATAGTGTCCGAAATCATTATGATTGCCGCAATTTTCGTCTGTGGTTTCGGACCTGCGTATGTGTATTTGTCAACGGCAAGGTCGCCTTCTTCTTTCAACGTGAGTGCTTTGCGATAGAAATATCCGACGGGCGAAGTGCCGTGGTGTTCTCTGCAAATTGCCACGATTTCTTTGGGAAGTCTGTTTTGTTTTGCAAGGATTTCGCCAAAGAGCGTGTGCGACGTAATCATACTGACGCTCACTTCGGGGATAAGTTCGTCGTGCGGATTGTAGGAAGATTGATTTTCGCTGAAATAAATCGGCGCTTTGAGTTTGCCTATATCGTGATAATATGCCGCGCATCTTGCCATATTCGGGTTTTCGCCTATTGCCGACGCGCACGCTTCTGCGAGATTGCCGACGACCAACGAGTGGTTGAACGTGCCCGGTGCTTCGCTTGCAAGACGTTTGAGAAGCGGATTGGAGAGATTGCAAAGTTCGTTGAGTCTGAAATCGTCCGCAATGTTGAACATACCTTCGAATATCGCAACGAGCGGCATGAAAATGAGCGACGCCGCCACGTTTGCGCCGTACGACCAAAGCACGTTCCACAAAAGATTCATTCCGAAATCTTTCGACAAAAGCGTGAACATTACCACCAGCGGTTGCATGATAAGCGGAGTTGCCATCGACACGAGCAGGAATTTAAGTCTCGTGAGATGCTTTTTCTCATAGAAGTCGACGAGCACCGCGCAAAGGCTGTTGCAAACGATTGACGCAACGACAATCGACAAGTCGTAATCGACGGTGTTTATCATATACGACGTTGCAAGCATAATCGCGATAACCGCCGTCGCAAGAGTTGACGTTCTTCTGTCGATAAGTTCGATAAGAACGAGCGTCGCAAGCGCAATCGGCATTGCGTACAGATTGAATTTGACGCTTGCGGATATGGTTATCAGATACGTGAGAAGCACCATAATCGCCGTGAGATGGAAGTCTCTCGTCGAAGTGCCTTTCGCGCTCGTAAATCTGTACGTGCCTGCCATAAGGAAAAGCATAAGAACGAGAGCGATTATCATTCGTCCCGTCGTCGCAAGCGCGTTCTCGGCGGTAAACGCCGCCATAAAATCTCCGATCATAAAGAGCGAAAACAACGTCATACCCACAGCAAACACGACCGCCGTCGAAATACATTGCCAAAAATATCTCGACTTTTTGCGGCGCGCAAGGGCTTTTTCTTTCTCCGCTCTCGATACGTCTTTAATATCGTCTATCATAAGTTATCTCCAAAAATCGTCACTCCTGCGTTTCCGCATAAGAGCGCGATTCCGCTTTTCCGTATGCCTGAATTATTCTCATGACGAGTTCGTGTCTCACCACGTCTTTTGCCGAAAGTCTCACGATTTCTATGCCTTCGACGTCTTTTAGCACGTCGAGCGCGTCGATAAGTCCGCTCTTCACGTTTTTCGGCAAGTCGATTTGCGTGACGTCTCCCGTCACCACTATGCGCGAGTTTTCGCCCATACGCGTAAGGAACATTTTCATCTGTTCGCGCGTGGTGTTTTGCGCTTCGTCGAGAATTATGAAACTGTTGGACAGCGTTCTGCCGCGCATATAGGCAAGCGGCGCTATTTCTATGCTTCCGCGCTCGATATGCTTTGCGTATGCGTCCTGCCCCATCATCTCTTGAAGAGCGTCGAACAACGGGCGAAGATACGGGTCCACCTTTTCGCTTAAATCCCCCGGCAAAAAGCCGAGTTTTTCTCCCGCTTCGACGGCAGGTCTTGTGAGAATGATTTTGTCTATCTCGTGATTTTTCAGCGCGTACACCGCAAGTGCGACCGCAAGATACGTCTTGCCCGTACCCGCCGGGCCTACGCCGAAAACTATGCTGTTTTTCTTGATTGCGTCAACGTACTTTTTCTGTCCGAGCGTTTTGGGACGTATGATTTTTCCCCTTGCGGTGATTGCCACCGTCCCCATAAGGTCGTTGACGTCAAAATCGCGCCCTGCCTTTGCGTATCCTATCACCATATTCACCGTTTGCGCGGTGAGCGGTTGTTTTTGGCAAAGTTTTTCAAGCGCGTCGATTGCACGCATCGCGCCGTCAACGTCTTTTTCTTCACCGCTGACTTTTACGCTCGTGCCTAGTGCGAAAACGTCCACGTCGAAAGCGTCCGTCAACTTTTCGATGTTCTCGTCAAGTTCTCCGAACACGCTCATCATGGTATCGTATTTTTCAAAATGCTTTTCTTTCTGCAATTTCATATCAACTCTTCCGCTTCCGCGGTCACTTTCACGGTCACTCCGCCGTCACTTTGCTTGACGTCGTAATAGACGTTGAGCACCTTTGCGCTTTCCTTAAACTCGCTTGCAAGCGACGAAAAAGCAAGTCTTTTCATCTCGTCGGTGCTTCTCGCGTTTTGCACTCTTTTCTCGTCGATTGCAGTAAACTCGAATTTATACACGAGTATCGGCAAAAGAAATCCGTAGTTTTCAACGCTCGTTTTCAGCACGTACTTCTCAAAAGGCGCGTCGGGCGTTTTCGGGACTTTTCCGAACATACAGAATCTCACGAGCGTTTTCGACTCTCCGTATTCCGTAACGATGCTTTCATTCGGGAAAAACATCGTTTTTTCGTAATACACCTTGCCGTATGCGTATCCGCTTGCTTTGACGGGTATCTTTTCGTCGCCGTATTCGATATATCCGTCGATAAGCACGTCACCCGGCGAAACCACGTCTCCGTATTTTTTCACCGCAGTGCCGCCAGTCACAACGACTCTAGTCACGACGGCTCGCTTTTGAGCCTTGACCTGCGTTCCGTCTCTTTCGAAAACGTACTCGTTAGGAAGTGCCTGTTTAACGACGACGTCCACTCGCGTTCCTTTTCTCGTGACGCTGGCAAACGAAACTTTGTCGAGCGCAAGCAGTTTTTCCTGCACGGCGTCTTCGTTTACGTCCGAAGTCTTCGCACCGACCTTAACTCCGTTTTCGTCTAGTATAGCGCAAATCTCGTTTTTTAGTGCGGCGTCTATTTCTGCGCCCGCGCTCACGACGCTCACGCGCGTGACGAATTGCGACGAAACGATAATCGCACATATCACCGCCATTATCCCCACGAGCAATCCGGGGCGCATAACCACGCTCAAAGCATAAGGTGCAATACCGCTATTATCAGTTATTTTATAATCATAGCATAAGTTATCTAATAATGCAATAATCTTGCCCAAATGTTTTGATTTGACCCTGAACGTGCAGCCGTCGGCACTTCTCTTCACGTCTTCTACGCGACATATTTTCATAACCGCACTGAGAGCCCTTTCGCAATTATCACCCGACACTCTCAGAGTAGTTCTGCCGACTTGTCTGCGAAATTCAACGAGTTTATTCGGCTTTTTAGGCTTTCTAACGACTTTTTTTGCCGTTTTTTCATCATCGATATCTCCACTATTCGAAGTGCGTTTTTTCTTTGTTTTTACGTTTGTTGTCTCTTCGTCCCCGAAATAAGAAATCGTCTCGCGTTTCCTGTGAGATTTTTTCTTTTTTAGACTATCTAACACGATATTTTCTTTTCCGTTCTCATTCTTTTTCGATATTCTATTTTTCAAAATTCACCCCATAAATTTCGCCTTTAACGTATGCGTCGCCACCGCCTATTTCGACGATTTCAAGTCCTTTTCCAGACACTCTCACAACGCACGAAGACACGCTTATAGCAATCTCGTCTTCTTTTGCCGACAATACTTTTTTCACTCCGCTTATCATGGTTTTTCCGCTTGTCACCGTGACCACATACGGAAAAACCGCGCTTTTAATACCGAATTTATCCTTTATTTCGTCTTTGAACATACAAAATTTTATTGTAACTATATCGCTATTATGCGAAAACCGTGTAAACATTAACGATACTTGCCAAGCGGTTCAAAACCTTTTTGCATACAAATCTTCGTGCATTGCAACGCATTTTATCAATAAATTAAATCCTTGTCATACCGAAAAAACGATTTCATATCGAAGAATATAATTTGCAAGTAAAAACAGCACCGATTTTTCGGTGCTGTGTGTCCATAGATTTGCAATTTTTTATTTCAGGTCAATCAAAACGGCATATCTTCGTCTTCGCCGTCAACGTATTCATCTCCGTCGTCGATATATTCGTCATCGGAATATTCGTCGTCTTCAAACGGCATATCTTCGTCGCTCGGTGAAGGAATATCTTCGTCGCTCGGCGCGGGTGCGTCGTCAAACGGCATTGGCTCTTCACTTGCAAACGGCATATCGAAAGGCATATCTTCCTTGCTTGCCGCAACTTCGTGCAACTCTTCTGCCACTTGGGATATTGACTTGATGTCCGCAACCTTATCTTCGTCGTCCGCCTTGTTTTCCTGATAAGTGTACTCGGTGGTGTTTGCGTTCTGGTCGACCATTTCTTTGAACGTAGTCGTAGAACCGTCCCAGTCGAGTTTGATTTCTCCGATAGGACCGTTTCTGTTCTTCTTGACGTCGAGAATGACTTCGTTTTCGGGAAGTGCGGAATTGTACTTATGCGGATTGTTAAGGAACACTACGACGTCCGCGTCCTGCTCGATAGAACCCGATTCACGCAAGTCCGAAAGCAAGGGCGTGTGGTCGTTTCTCTGTTCCACGCCACGCGACATTTGCGAGAGAAGAATGATAGGACAATCAAGTTCCTTTGCGTAAATCTTCATTTTTCTCGACATATCGCTGACTTCCACTTGTCTGCTTTCAGCCGCTTTTCCGTTGACTTTTGAAGTCATAAGTTGCAAGTAGTCGATTATGACGAGATCGAGTCCCTGCTCGCGTTTTAATCTGCGGCATTTTGACAGCACTTCGCTCGGACCGTTCATCGAATAGTCGTCGATATATATGCCGCTTGCAAGCAACGCCTTGTAGCCGTTCATAATCTTCTTATAGTCTTCACCGCTCAATGCGCCGCGAGTGTCCATTTTGTTGAACGAAACCTTTGAGATATAACCGAGCATACGTTTTGCAAGCAACGCCGAAGGCATTTCAAGCGAGAATATAGCGACTTTTTTGCCATGATTGAGCGCTACGTTTGCCGCAATATTGAGCGCAAACGCCGTTTTACCGACGGACGGACGAGCGGCTATAAGCACCATTTCACCGGGCTTCAAGCCGTGTGTTTTCGCATCGAAAGTCGGAAAATCGGTATACACCGTATTTTTCGGCACGTTGCCAGATTGCACGTCCTGTATGTTTTTTATCGCGGCGGCAACCGCGTCATCAACCTTTTTGAGAGCGGATTCGCTCGATTGCTCGGTTATCGAATACACGAGTTTTTCGGCGTTTGCCAAAGCGTCTTTTCCGTCTTCGCACTCATAACCGAATTTCGCAATTTCGTTGCCTGCGGATATGACTTTTCTGGTGAGAGCGTCACGCTTTACGATTTGTGCGTAATACTCGCCGTTTGCCGCGGACACGACCCCTTCTGCAAGATCGCTGAGATATGCGACAGAACCGACTTGGTCAAGTTGTCCTTTGACTTCCAGCGCGTCGCTTACGGACACCACGTCTATAGGCTTGCTTTCCGTCTGAAGTTGCTTCATCACGGCAAAAATCATGCGATTTTGCGCAAGATAAAAGTCTTCGGCACTCAAAAGCGGAACGATGAGATCCGCCGACTTGCTGTCGATGAGAATAGAACCTAATACGTTGGCTTCGGCGTCAACGTTGTTGGGCATACCCCTTGTCACTCTTTTAGTTTCTTCTTTTGGCATAATCTACCCTTGTAAGCGAGATAAATCCCCGTCGCAATCGCAAACAGCACGATGCCGCCCGCAATCAACGCCGTATACCAGTTTTCAGACCTTGCCGAACGCATCGTCAGCGTTATCGTCTGCTCGTCGAGCGTTTCGTCAAGTTCAAAAGCGTGCGTATAAGTGCGTCCGTTTTTGGTGATTTGTCCGTCGCTTTTTATAGATTTATATATCGTATCATATAACAAGACCACTTTCAAGCGATTGTAAATATGCTCTTCGTTTTCAAGGTCTTCTTGTGGTACGGCTTCCTTCACCGCACTAAATATCCGAGACGGGTCGAAAGTCACCGTGCTCGTTGACTGCTTGTACCACAAATCGACGTTTTCAATTTCGCTTGACCACGTCGCCGTGCCTACGCACTCGCCGTCTCCCGAAAAAGAGACGTGAACGTACGCCGTGTCGTCTTCCGCGGACGTGAAAACGATATCGCCGGTGAGATAAATTTCTCTCTCGACGACGTCGCTTTCTTCCGTTTGAGAACAGGCGCAAAGCAATGCGGTTATCGTGCATAGCACGAACGCCAGCAACGTACATATTGCGTATTTTCGACGATTGTTTTTCATTTGGTCAGTGCGCTCTCGCTTTTATGCGGCAATTTTGCCGCTTCGTCTATGATACTTCTGTTTGTTTATTCAAATGATTTTTCAAGTTCGTCGAGAGTATCGGCAAACTCTTTCA
>CALGEU010000187.1 GCA_937881285.1 uncultured Clostridia bacterium
AAACGACAAAGTCCCGCGCAAAGAGCGGCAAAGAAATGGATTGCAAAGACTGCAAGTAAAAACGCGCTAAATAGCGAATAACTGTGTCAACACCCATCCGCACCAAAAGCACGTACTAAATGTACGTTGGGTTTTGTTTCGGATGGGTGTTTCCTTGTTCTTCATCTATTTATCGCGTTTTTTAACCGCACTAAACAGCGGATAACGTCAAAACACCGCAAGCCTGAAAGCAGTGCGCTACACATAGATTACTTTCAACCTTGCGGTGTTTTATATCAATTAAGATACTAATTAACCCAATAGTCATGCATTATTTTAAGCTTTCCCATATTTTTTCGACAAGGATAGTTTTATCGGTAGTATCGAAAATATGTTCCGCAAAATCTCTTACATTGGGTCTGTTGTCAAGAATTCTTTCGATAGCTATAAGTTGATCGTTTTTAGGAGCAGCACCGCGTTTGAGAGATCTATGACAGGTAGGACAGAGCTTTACGATATTGTTTTCGTCATCAAGTTCATGATTTTTCCCCAAAGAGATGACGTGATGGTATTCAAAAGCTTGTCTCCCGGTATTTTTGTTTGTATATGTAGTGGTGGTTTTGCAACAAGCGCACTCATCCGGAGTGTTCATTCTGATAATTTCTATTAAACCTAAATCACGTTTGAACGTCTTATCGCATGCTTCAGAATCAAAATTTAATTCTCGACGCAATTCTTTTATGTCATTGATGTTTAGGTTATGTCCGAAAATATTATTTGCATAATAACGCAACATAAAATCAAAAGAGTCTTTTTTACTCGGTAATAATTCAGGACATTTGAAAAATTCCACACATCCTTGAGAAAAATCATGAACGATTTTATCGGAATATGCGGTTTTCATTATGGAACTTTTGTATTCGTTAAGAAGTCCTATATTGCTAGTGTACCAATATAAGTTGAAACGCAATTGTGTGTTACGTTTTCGTCTTCCGGTTACATAATCGTTCTGCAGTTCTCGCGGATTGAAATTGAGCACGCTGAATGGAACGTTAAAACGGTCATAAAGAAGGCGGGCTCTTTTAACTTCTATAATAGAATTATAAAAGTAGTCCATTGCAAGCAACGGCCTTGTTGTATCTATGCTTCCGCGTGATTCTGCAAAACCCCGTATAAACATTTTTTTGTCTTCTGTCAAATTGTCAACATAAACGAAATCTTGACACAAGATTTTGACATACAACTTATTGTAAAAACTATCTTTTGAAAAATTAAGGTCGTTGTACAGTGTGAATCGAAGAACGGCTTGCGGTTTTTTACTGATCGCATTTGTTTTGTCTTCCCAAAACGGATATGGTGCACAGATGATGTTAAGTTTTTCCAGCAGATTGTTTTTTGTCTCCATGAGATAATCATGATCGTCAACGAATTTCGATATTTTATAGCTGACTTCTGTATAAATTTCAGAATTGTTTTTAGAAAAAATGTATCTGCTAAAAAGCACCAAGCAACAGTGGAGATACTTCATTTGCAAAAAATTCACTTACATTCATAATTTTGAGTCCCCATAAGTTTAAGTTTATTATAATCTAATTATATATGCAATTTGATTGTTTTTTCAAGAAAAATATGATATATTGTTTTTTGAGGTATAAACAAAAAAGTCGCTCACGAAGGTGAAATATGGAATTTAGAGTGCTAGATTTGTTTTGCGGTGCAGGTGGCTTTTCTTCAGGATTAGAGCAAGTCGAAAATTTTCATACTGTAATAGGTTTGGATTTCGATAAATATGCAACAGAAACATTCTCAAAAAATTTCCCTAAAGCCACGGTAATATGCGGTAACATTCTTGATGAAAGCATTAAAGAGCAGGTTGTTAAAGAAGCTATTGCTAAAGATGTAAATATGATTATTGGCGGACCGCCATGTCAAGGATTTAGTTTGAAAGGTAAAAATTTGGGCATAGACGACAGCCGAAATTTTTTATTTAGAGAATATCTTAATATTGTCAAAGAGTTGCGACCTGAAATTTTTGTGATTGAAAATGTAAAGAACATTTTAAATTCTACAAAACACTATTTCAGAGATCAGATCCTAAATGAAATAGAGAGCCTTGGTTATATTGTAAATTATGGCGTTCTAAATGCGAAAGATTATGGCGTTCCACAAAGCAGGGAACGTGCATTTTTCATTGCGTCAAAATCAAAATTTATAAATTTTCCGGAAAAGCATATAGAAATAATTACAGTTAGAGATGCCATTTCAGACCTAGCATATCTAGAAAGCGGAGATGGTGATGTTATTTCAGATTATATTAATCCCCCGCAAAGTCAATATCAAGAACAGCTACGCGGTAAGCTTTTGCAATATCACAAAGCAAGTAGTCATTCTAACGTCGCAATTGAAAAACTAAGAATGATTCCCGCAGAATGCGGGAAAGAGTATTTGCCCAAAGAACTACATGGCAAACAAAAATTTTCTACAACATGGTCGCGATTGGAGTGGGATAAAATAAGCCCAACAATAGATACGCGTTTTGATACGCCGTCAAACGGAAAAAATTCGCATCCGTTTTTGAATAGAGCTATAACCCCGAGAGAAGCGGCAAGAATACAAAGTTTTAGTGACAATTTCTATTTTTATGGCCCGAAAGTTGCTGTTTGCAAGCAAATAGGGAATGCTGTTCCGCCATTGCTAGCAAAGGCAATCGGACAACAAATCGCAAGCGAATTGCAAAGGGATGTTGTTAAAAACGATAAATATATTCTATATTTAGGCAACGCCTATACAATGATAGATGAGTTTGTTAAAAGCGGAATGAAAGTAAATCATATCATTACAGATCCGCCATATAATATATCCCAAGAAAACAATTTTTCTACT
>CALGEU010000188.1 GCA_937881285.1 uncultured Clostridia bacterium
ACGGGAGCGTACTTTGTCGTACGTGACCGTTTGTGCGGACGGTTTTGTAAGGAACGAAGTGACGGAATAGCGATTGTTACGAAGTCAATCGCGTCCACAGCTATTCGCTCAATAGTGCCGTTTTTTTAGTACATGGAGTCCATTCCTGCCGCTGCAGGATTTGCCGCTGCCGGTTCTTTGATGTCGGTGACAAGGCTTTCGGTGGTAAGCAAGGTGGACGCAACGGACGCGGCGTTCTGGAGTGCGCTACGCGTGACCTTTGTCGGGTCGAGAATACCTGCTTTTACCATATCGCAATACACTTCGCGTTGTGCGTCGAAGCCGTAGTTTGCTTTCTTGGAAGAGATAATGGTGTTTGCGACTATGCCGCCGTCGATACCTGCGTTTGCCGCAATCTGACGAACCGGCGCTTCGAGAGCGCGGATGACGATTTTAGCACCGGTTGCTTCGTCGCCTTCGAGTTTTGCACAAGCCTTCTTCACTGCGGGGATTACGGACAAGAGAGCCGTTCCGCCGCCTGCGACGATACCTTCTTCAACAGCCGCACGAGTTGCGTTGAGAGCGTCTTCGATGCGAAGTTTCTTCTCTTTCATTTCGACTTCGGTTGCCGCACCGACGCCGATAACCGCTACGCCGCCTGCGAGTTTCGCAACGCGTTCCTGAAGTTTTTCTTTGTCATAATCGGACGTAGATTCCGCAATCTGAGCACGAATTGACGCAACTCTTGCCGCGATGTCTTCTTGTCTGCCGAAACCGCCGACGATTGTGGTGTTGTCCTTGTCAACGCGCACGGATTTTGCTCTGCCGAGCATATCGAGCGTGACGTCTTTGAGTTCGTATCCGAGATCGCTCGAGATATAAGTGCCGCCCGTGAGAATTGCAATATCTTCGAGATACGCCTTTCTTCTGTCTCCAAAACCTGGGGCTTTAACCGCAACGACGTTGAACACGCCTTTGAGTTTGTTGACGATGATTGTCGTGAGTGCTTCGCCTTCGATATCGTCGGAAATGATAAGGAGTTTCAAGCCGTTCTTGAGCACTTGTTCGAGAAGCGGAAGAATTTCCTGAATGTTGCTTATCTTCTTATCCGTGATGAGAATGACAGGATTGTCGAGTTCTGCACTCATCTTGTCGGTGTTGGTGACAAGATACGGAGAAACGTAGCCACGGTCGAATTGCATGCCTTCAACAACGTTGAGTTCGGTGGTCATCTGCTTGCCTTCTTCGATGGTGATCACGCCGTCTTTGCCGACTTTTTCCATTGCGTCGGAAATGAGTTGCCCAATCTTTTCGTCGCTTGCGGAAATCGAAGCGACCTGTGCGATTGCGGTCTTGTCTTCAACGTCCTTGCTTATCTTCTTGAGTTCTGCAACCGCTTGCTCCGTTGCGTACATGATGCCGCGTTTGAGCACCATCGGATTTGCGCCTGCCGCAACGTTCTTCAAGCCTTCCTTGACGATTGCCTGAGCAAGCACCGACGCGGTGGTCGTGCCGTCGCCTGCGACGTCGTTGGTCTTTGTTGCGACTTCTCTGATGATTTGCGCACCCATATTTTCAAACGGGTCTGCAAGAACGACGTCCTTTGCAATAGTCACACCGTCGTTTGTGATGAGCGGCGCACCGTACGGACGGTCAAGCACTACGTTTCTGCCCTTCGGGCCGAGTGTGATTTTAACTGTATTTGCCAATGCGTCGACGCCTGCTTCGAGAGCCTTTCTTGCGTCATCGCCGTATTTGAATTGCTTTGCCATAATCAAAATCTCCTTATTCTACGATTGCGAGAATGTCTGCCTGACGGACGATTACGACTTCTTCTCCGTCAATTTTGAATTCACTGCCTGCGTACTTGCTATAAAGCACGGTATCGCCGACTTTGACTTGCATCTTCACTTCAACGCCGTCAACGTTTCCGCCGGGACCTACCGCAAGCACTTTTGCAAGTTGCGGTTTTTCTTTTGCCGCGCCCGGAAGAACGATTCCGCTCGCGGTCTTTTCGTTTGTTTCGATCGCCTTGATGACGACTTTGTCAAACAACGGTTTTATTGCCATATAACGCCTCCGTATATGTGTTTCGTATTATCGTTTAGCACTCTTCGTGCTTGATTGCTAACAGTTTATACCAACGGTTGCCAATTGTCAATATATTATGCAAGTTTTTTGAAAAAATTATGCCGATTTTCAAAAGTTGTCGTTGAATATTGTATATTTTTGTGCTAATATCATTTATATGAATTTTATACGCGCACAAGGAGAGATTATGAACAACTGGGACAAAAGATTTATGGACATGGCGGAACTCGTTTCCACGTGGACTAGTTGCGCAAGACAGGGACGCGCAATCGGCGCGATTATCGTAAAGGACAAACGGATTCTCACCACCGGATACAACGGTGCGCCTGCAGGCATACTCAACTGCCGCGACAAAGGCTACTGCATGCGCGACAAACTTGGAATAAAAAGCGGCACGTGCGCCGAAAAATGCTACGCCGTACATGCAGAGCAAAACGCAATCGTGCAAGCGGCGAAACTCGGAATTTCGGTTGACGGAGCAACGCTTTATTGCACGCATCAGCCCTGCACTATCTGCACGCGTCTTATCATCAACAGCGGCATCGTGCGAGTGGTGTACAAACATCCCTATCCCGACGATTTTTCTATGGAACTTTTCAACGAAGCAGGCATTTCAGTGGAGAAATTTGAAGAATAAAGTTCGGTTTGAGTATAAAAACAAAAATAACACGATATTAAACGAGTTGTTCGCAACTCGTTTTTTATTGCCGCCATTCACCGTTTCGGCGATATTTGACAACGTGCCGTATGAAATGGAAAATTTTTTGCGAATTTGGCGTAAAATACGGGAAATATTTTCTTTGCAAATTGTTTATATATTTGTACGACGAAAGAGAAACAGTCTCTTTCACACACCTTAAAAGCCCCCATTTGTGTAATTGATAAATTACACCCCCAATAAGAAGAACCGCACACCGTGAGTGCGGTTCTTTTCTTTTCAAATTGTTTTGTGTTGCACGCGAAAAAACGACGAAAACGAACTACGTTTTCAGACCTTACAGAATTTGTAAACTTTTTATTTTGCCATAATTCTGCGCTCTTTCTCGAGTTTCTTCCACTGGTCGTCTTTCGGTGAGATGAGATGCGTCACAGGGTCGCGCTCAAGCGTGAACGTCATCGGGTTGTTGTAATCCTTAACGACGTATTTGCGCCCGTCGTCGCTTAAAATGAACTCGTATAGTTGCACCATCGATTCGATAGATTTTTCAAGACTGAAACGCTTTGCGAATTCGGCATATTTCGGCTTCATTTCGTCGTGCAAGGCTTCGTTGAATATCCAGAAATCAATCATTGTCGCAAGACTGTCCGCGTCGCCTTTTTTGAACGTGGATTGCTTTGTGAGCGCAAATTGTTTCGTTGCGCACATTCTCGCGTTGCTTATCACTGGCACTGTTCCGCACGCAATGGCTTCGAGACAGGATATGGATTCAGTCTCCACGTCGCTTGCCTGCACGAAAAGATAGGACACGTTGAGCAAATTGACAAGTTCGGGTTGAGCCATAAACACTATGCGCATATCCACACCGCATTCTTTCGCAAGTGCTTCGTATTCTTCTTGTTTCGGACCTTTGCCTGCGAGCATAAGCACTATGCGGTCGCGGTATTTGCTCTTGCCGATTGCCCTAATAATAAGGTCTTGTCTCTTCTCTTCGGTGAGTCGTCCTACGCTTGTGATTATGATTTTATCTTTGCAGTCTTCGGGTATGACGGGGTTTTCAATCGGTTTGAAATTCGGGTCATAACCATTGGATACTATGTGCAGATTTTGCGGATAAAGATGCCCCATAAGCGTTGACGCAATACATCTAGACGGACAATGAATGTTGTTTATCCACTCGGGACGATAATGGTAGAGTTTGAGCAAATGATACATGGCAGGCGTTGCCCCCGGAATGTTGCGCATATTTGCGTTGAACGTGATATTTTCCGCCGAAACGTGATAGCATCCAAGCACCGGTATACCTAGTTCGTGCGCTATGCGCGCGCAATGCGTGCCGAGAAAGAACGGTATATAGATATGCACAAGGTCAACGTCTTTGAGTGCTTCTCTTATGCGTGCGTCGTTCGGTGACGCAAGCCATGCGTGTTGCTCGTCGATTATTTTTTGATAAAACGGGACTTGTTGCACGGGAAAAGTGACGAATTCCGCATTTATCGTTTCGCTTTCTTCGCCCTTGTTGGTGCAAAGCACCTTCACTTCAATCCCACGTTCGATAAGGTTTTCCACGAGATGTCTTGCCGACATCGACGTGCCGTTGCCTTTATCGTGAAAAATATCGATGACTATTGCAATTTTCATGTTTATATTCTCTCCTTATTCGTGCGCAATTATTTCTATATTTTCAAATCACGAAAAAAATCGCGCATTTTTTTGTCAATGTGGAATAAATCTTAAAAAGTTTTTAAGTTTTATGTTTGACTTATGCCACTTGTGTGTATTATAATTCACTTATGTAACAAAAGGCAAAGATTTGAAATTGATTTTTAGCCGCATAAAGAAACGTATTTTTCGGTTTTTGTGTATTATTAAACACAGAACCGACACACTTAGGAGTTAACAATGCAAGAAGAAAAGAAACAGGACAGACGCATCGTCAAAACGAAAAAAGCCATATATCGCGCATTTGCGCAACTTTTGCTCGAAAAAGACATCAACGACATCACAATAAAAGACGTCGCGGACCGCGCCGACATCAACAGAAAGACTTTCTACAACTACTACGGCGGAATTTACGACCTTACCGGCGAAATCGAAAACAAAATTCTTGAAAAATTCGAAAATGCAATAAAAGACCTTGACGTCAACGAACTTCTTCACGACCCCAACGAGTTTTTCAACAAACTCACCGACGTCATCAATTCGGACATCGATTTTTACGGACATCTCATGCGCGTTGAAAGCAATTCAAGTCTTGTCGTAAAACTCGTCACGTCCATGAAAAACAAATTCAAAGAAATCATCACGCCAAAAACCGTGCTCGACGAACAAACTCTCGACATCGTTCTAGACTACGTCACTTCGGGCATGATGACGGTATACCAACATTGGTTCAATTCAGACCGTTCACAACCCGTGGAATCAATCTCGCGCGCAGTCAGCACTCTCACCTTCCGCGGCATCAACGGATTGCTCGAAACAGCCAAAAGCGCTGAATAATCCGTCCTGCAAAAGCATACTAAAACGCATCACTAAAAAACAAATCGGCACTTTTGTGCAAACGGTTGACAAAAACTTGCAATAACACTATAATATCAATGCTTAAAAGATGACGCAAGTCGTCTTGGCTAAATGTAGCATTAGCCCAGCTGGATAGAGCGTCTGGCTACGGACCAGAAGGTCAGGGGTTCGAATCCCTTATGCTACGCCA
>CALGEU010000189.1 GCA_937881285.1 uncultured Clostridia bacterium
GCGGTGTTGATAGCGTCGCACACAAGGTCGGTGTTGAGCGCTTCGAGAATGGTCTTGCCGGTGAGAATTTCAGCCGCCATTGCCGCAGAGTGAGTCATACCGGAGCAACCGATGGTTTCAACGAGTGCTTCCTGAATGATACCGTCTTTGACGTTGAGCGTGAGTTTGCAAGCGCCTTGTTGCGGTGCGCACCAACCGATGCCGTGGGTGAGACCGCTGATGTCCTTAATCTCTTTCGCTTGAACCCATTTTCCTTCTTCGGGAATAGGAGCGGGACCGTGATTAGGGCCTTTTGCAACGCAACACATGTTTTCAACTTCACTTGAATATTGCATAGATAAATGTCTCCTTAAAGAGTTTATTTTGTTTTTGGTCGATGACATTTTATCATATAGATAAAGTTTTATCAAGAAAATACGAAAAAATATCTTTGACGATTTCAAATATAAACGATTTTGATGCCGCAAAGGGCGATATAGTGGAAAAACAAGTTGCCAAAAGGTGCTGACGGTGGTAAACTTATTTATACAAATACTATTCCAAAAGGATAAAGATATGGCACAAAACATTATCGACCAACTCCGCGAGCGCGGTTTGGTCAAACAAGTGGTTTTTGAAGAAGACCTTAAAAAGTTGCTTGACGAAGGTTCGCAGTCTTTCTACATCGGTTTCGACCCGACCGCAGACAGCCTTCACGTCGGACATTTCATGCAAATGATAGTGGCAAAACGCTTGCAAGACGCAGGACATCGTCCGATTATTCTCATCGGCGGTGGCACGGCAATGGTCGGCGACCCGTCGGGACGCACCGATATGCGTTCTATGATGACGAAAGAGACAATCCAACACAACGTCGATTGCTTCAAAAAGCAAATGGCAAAATTTATTCGTTTCGACGGTGAAAACGCCGCAATTCTCGTCAACAACGCAGACTGGCTTCTTGATTTGAATTATATCGATTTCCTTCGCGAAGTCGGCGCAAACTTCTCGGTCAATCGTATGCTCACGGCAGAGTGCTACAAGCAACGTCTCGAGAAAGGTTTGACTTTCCTTGAATTCAACTATATGCTCATGCAGTCCTACGACTTTTTGGTTCTCAACAGAAAGTACGGTTGCGTGCTTCAATGCGGCGGCGACGACCAGTGGTCAAATATGCTTTCGGGCGCAGACCTTATCCGCAGAAAAGAGCAAAAAGACGCTTTTGCAATCACTTTCGGATTGCTCACAACGTCGGAAGGCATCAAGATGGGCAAAACCGCAAAAGGCGCAGTGTGGCTCGACCCCAACAAAACCGCTCCTTACGATTTCTTCCAGTATTGGAGAAACATTGCGGACGCAGACGTGGAAAAGGTGTTCAGATTCCTTACGTTCTTGCCGCTTGACGAGATAAGAGAATTGACGCAATACAACGACGAGCGTATGAACAAGGCAAAAGAACGCCTTGCGTACGAACTCACCAAAATGGTGCACGGCGAAAAGGAAGCGGACGACGCTCTCCAAAAGGCTCGTGCGGCGTTCTCGGGCGACAGTGAAAATATGCCGAGCGCGGTTATCCCCAAAGGTATGACGAGCGTTGCGGATATTCTCGTTGCGGTTGCAAAAGTCCCGTCAAAGGGCGAAGCGAAACGCCTTATCCAAGGTGGCGGAATTTCCGT
>CALGEU010000190.1 GCA_937881285.1 uncultured Clostridia bacterium
TCGCCCCTGGCAACAGGTCCGTCGAAGTCGGGGTTTGCGTCAAGCGCGGCAGCCACCAAATCGTAGTCTATATAATACTTTTCCCTGAAGTTTGAAAGCGCTTCTTTTGCGTATACGGGCGTTATTTCAAATCCGCCTTTCACATTGAGCGTGACGAGAGTTCCGCCCCTTTGGTCGCCGTAATCGTCAACTCTTTTGAAACTCACGCCGCTCCAACTCTTATAATCTTCAACGGTGTTACCATGAGTTTTGTGAGTCGTGCGATAGTTGTGAGAATAACCCGAGTGTTGACCGAAAGTCAGGCGTATGCCCTGATAGTTGACGGAAAAATCGTTGTCGTGGTGGTGGCACATAAATATCGCCGTCGTGCTGCCGAGATTTTTGGCGACAGAGAAAATTTGTTCGTCTTCGGGCATATCTCCGTAATTGTTTGTGTAGTTGCCGTCAAATTTGTACCCGTAGAAATAATCTTCCGTCACGTTGCCGTCGTTGTAGGCTTCGTCCCACGCGGTTTTGAATTCGGGTATGCCGACGTGATTGAAAATCATGGATTTGACGGTTTTACCGTTTCTATCGACCCCGTATTCTTTGTCCGAAAGCGAGTTTATCGTGCCTTTGTACCAACTCACCTGATTTGCGGTGGGAACGTACGAATACGTGTAATTTTCTTCGTCGAATTGACAATCGAAAAGGCAAAGCGAATACATCAGTTCTCCCGAGCGTTTGCGCACGTTGACAAAATAATTTCCGCCGCCGTCTTCACACTTTTCGTCCGTGTTTATAAGGCAATATTTGTAGTTTTCGTTGAAATAAGTTATGAGTTTCTCTTTCGAGCATTGAAAATACTGCGAATCCATCGTTGCCGAGCCGTTTTCGTATCTTCCGTCAAGGTCGTGATTGCCGAAAGTGAACGCCCACGGCTTTTGCAGTCTTTCGAAAATCTCCGCGTATCTCTTAAAAAACGGCGCAGACGACATAAAAGGATTGTCGTTCATCACCAAATCTCCGTTGATGATGACAAGATCGGGATCAGTCTCTTTCACGAAATCTTCTATAAACTCGTATGTTTTGTCGTTGCCGGGGCTTCCCACGACTTTGTACTTTTCAAAGACGTCGACTTGCGGGTCGGACAACACCATAAGCCTGAAATCTCTGTCGGACGGCGCGTATACCGTCGCATATCCGTCTTCGCTTTCGCTTGCAAGCAAAAACGCAGGCTCGGGCTGACTTTTCTCTCCGCACGCGACGAGCGCGACCGAAAGCGTGAGCACAAGCACCGCTATGGCAAGTACGATAAATAAAGATTTTTTGTTTCTCATAATTTTCCCTTTGTGTTCGTTGTTTTTGTCGTAAAACTCCGTATCGCACGTTTCACACGGTATCGCCGCGCTCAATACGGTTTATTTCGAGTTTTTTCAAAACCGAAAGGACGTTTTTTGCGGTACGTTGCAATTCCGCGCGTTTAAGTCCGCCCTTTTTAAGAGATTTCAGCGTGCTTCCGTCGTACTTTCCGCCAAGTCGCGAGCCGCCGGGCATAAGCACGTCGACCTGCGCGCGCACTCTGTATGCGTTGTCGTCAACGCCTTTGAAGTCGGGATTTTTCGCTTTTCTCGTCCACCAGTCCGTCATAACCATATTTTCAAAGCCCCACTCGTCACGAAGAATCGTGGTGCAAAGGTCGTAGTTGTGGTAGGAATACACTCCGTTCACCTTGTTGTAGGACGTCATCACGCAAAGCGGCTTTGCTTCTTTTACGCAAATCTCGAAACCTTTAAGATATATCTCGCGAAGCGCACGCTCGGTGAGACGGCTGTCGTTGACGTATCTGAATCTTTCCTGATTGTTGCACGCAAAATGCTTCACGCACGAGCCCACTCCCCTTGACTGCACGCCTTTGACGATTGCACTTGCCGTCTTGCCGGCAAGATACGGGTCTTCGGAGAAATACTCGAAATTTCTTCCGCAAAGCACGTTGCGATGTATGTTCATTCCGGGAGCAAGCAGAATATCCGAGCCTTTTTCAATCATCTCGTCCCCAACGCACTCGTACAGTTGCTCTGCAAGCGACTCGTTCCAGGACGACGCAATGCACGTTCCGCACGGAAGCAATGACGCTTTTTCGCATAGTCTTATGCCACTCGGTCCGTCCGTCGTCGTTGCGGTGGGTACTCCCTTTGCCACAAGGCTTTCGCTTATTCCGCCAAAAACGCCTGCGTTGCCTGCCGCGCCCTTGGGACTGTTCATACGATAATCTCCGTGACAGAGATTTTCAAGGTCTTCGTCCGAAAGCGTGGCAACGAACTCGTCAATGCTTCTCTTGCCGTCAACGACGTCTTTGAAATCTATTTTTTCGTCGCTATGCGCAATCTCTTTGGGCATATTGCTTTCTATGCGCTCTTTGAGATAACCGCTCTCGCCGTTTACGACGTGATACTTCCAACCGTAGTTATCGAGCGTAAATTCGAGAGAATGGAAAAATCTTTCCAACTCGTCGTCCGACAATTTCTCCATCTTCGACTTGAACTCGGCATAAGTTTCGTTGCCTGTGACGTTGACTTTTTCGAGCATATCCGAGTTCATTCCGTCGTATCTTAAAAGCGCGCTGATTTTCATATCGGGCGAGCAAGCCGTATGGCAAACGCTCGTCGCTTTTTTGTCGAATTTCAACGTTCCGACGCTCGTCGCGTCCCTTACGTTTTCACCGACGAAAAACTCGTAATCTCCGTATTCGAGCATCCAGCACGCCTTGTAACCCGTCGCGCCTTCTTCATCGTAACTCGACAGCGCATATTCGCTTATATCGAATGCAAAACTTGTCTCTTCTCCGCTTTCGAGTTCTTCCGTCTTTGCGTAGGCGACGAGTTCGCGCGCAGGCTTCGGCAACATACCGTCCGCTTTTTTGACGTATACCTGCACGACGGTCTGCCCTTTTCTGTCTCCCGTATTCTTAACGGTCGCGACGACTCTTGCGCCGTTTTCAG
>CALGEU010000191.1 GCA_937881285.1 uncultured Clostridia bacterium
GTCTTGCGTGGAAGTGCTTCGGTATTATGATTGCGGGGCTTTTGGGTATGGCGTTGTGCAACTATTTTTCAACGCAGTTTCTCACTCGAGCAGGGTATACCGCGGCGGCAAATTCCCGTATAAAAATCGCAGACAGACTCAAATACGTCCCGATGGGATATTTCAACAACCACAATCTCGGACAAATCACGCACACCGCGACCAACGTTGCGGAAAACTTGCAAGAGACGCTCACCCGTTGCGTGCTTATGACGCTCAAAGGTTATCTTATGGCAACCGTCGTCATGATTGCAATGTTCGTCATGGACTGGCGCATAGGACTTGTGACGCTCGGCGGTTTCGCGCTGTTCTCGATTGTCAACGCGATTTTGCAAAAAGCAGGCGAAAAGGTCAGCGATAAAAAGGCGGAAACACAAGAAAAAGCGGTGTCTGCCGTGCTTGAATACGTGCAGGGCATTGCCGTGATAAAATCCTACAATCTCACCGGCAAGGCGAACAAGAAAGTTTCAAGCGCGCTCGAAGAAGAAAGAGACGCCACATTCGGAATGGAAAAGACTTTCGTGCCGTTTATGTCAATGCAGGGTCTTGTGACGAAACTTGCAGGCGTCGCAATCATTGCGTGTGCGATTGCGCTGTACACAAGCGGACAAATGTCGATCGCATACGCGCTTACGATGTGCGTTGCGTCGTTTATGGTGTTCAACGATTTGTCGGCAGGCGGAAATATGTCGTCACTTCTTCGTCTTGCGTCACTGTCCATTGACAAAATCAACGAAACGCTCGATTTGCCCGTTATGGACGTTGACGGAAAAGACATCGTTCCGCAAAATCTCGACGTATCGGTTAAGGACGTTGACTTTGCATACGACAAACGCAAGATTATAGACGACGTTTCGGTGGATATTCCGTCCGGCTCTTCGCTTGCAATCGTCGGCGGCAGTGGCAGCGGCAAGACCACGCTTTGTGACCTTATCATGCGCTTCTGGGACGTGAACGGCGGACAAATTACGCTCGGCGGCAACGATATAAGGGAATACAAACTCGACAGTTTGCTGAAAAATTACAGCATGGTGTTCCAAAACGTGTACCTTTTCAACGATACGATTGCAAACAATATCAAATTCGGCAATCCCGACGCAAGTATGGACGAAGTCAGAGAAGCCGCACGCAAAGCGTGTTGCGACGAGTTTATCTCTGCGCTTCCCGACGGATACGACACGGTGATAGGCGAAGGCGGAGCAACTCTTTCGGGCGGCGAAAAACAGCGTATATCCATTGCAAGAGCAATGCTCAAAGACGCTCCTATCGTCATTCTCGACGAAGCAACCGCAAACGTTGACCCCGAAAATGAATTGTATTTGCAAAACGCTATAAGCGAACTCACCAAGTCGAAGACGGTCATCATGATTGCACACCGCTTGAAAACAGTGCGCCACGCAGACCGCATAATCGTGCTCAAAGACGGCAAAATCGTCGAAGAAGGCACACACGATGCACTTATGGAGAAGAACGGAGAATACGCCGACTTTATCAATATGCGTGACAAGGCAATAGGCTGGAAACTCGGCTCGCACGGTGCGGAAGCGGCGGCAAACTAAATTACTTTACAAATATTCCCAAAACGAAAACGCACGAGCAAAACCGTGCGTTTTTTCTATGGCAAATACGTCTTCGATAGGGCAATAAGCACGTGCAGAAGAGATACGATTCTGTTGATTTCTTCTTTCGTTTTGCCTTCGTACAAAGCGTTTGCAACGGATACGGCGAGCATATTGCATCCGCACGCATTGCGGTTTTCTTTGTCTGTCCGCTCGTTTTTTTGCGGTAAACCGTTCTCATTTTCAAAATTGCGCATACTCAAATATATGCATACGAAAAAAATGTTGATTTTTTGGATTTTTGATTGCAAAACTCCTTGACAACAAAACGGTTTAATCATATAATAGCAAATGTTAAGCGGTCATGGCGGAATAGGCAGACGCGTACGTTTGAGGGGCGTATGGTTACACCGTCCGAGTTCAAGTCTCGGTGACCGCACCACCAAAATGAGCACGGATTTATCCGTGCTTTTTTATTTTGT
>CALGEU010000192.1 GCA_937881285.1 uncultured Clostridia bacterium
GCTCGTGTGCAACTCCAAAGTCCGCATAATAATTCAACGGCAAGCAATCGAACGAATTGTCGCTCTTAAACTCGATGCGCGTGCATCCGCGTTGAGAGTGAACTTTGTAGATACCTGCGTATGCGAGATAGTCTATGGACATGCCGTAGGTGAGACGGATTGAACGGTCTGCGCCTGCGGGCGTGAAGTTGACGGAGAAGTTGTTGTAATGGTCGTGGCCGCAGAAGATGCCTTGCATATAGTGCGTGAGACCCGTTTCAAACAACGTGTCGGTGCCGCTGCCGCAGAATACGCCGTAAGTGCGAACGCCGTTTTTCTTCTTGTCGGACTCGCCCATCTTGCCGTAAATGAATTCGGTTGTTCCGCGCTCGGTGGTGACTTTCTTGCCTTGAGTCATTTCTTCACCGCTGTCGATGACGTTTGCCCATGCGCTGCGGTATTCTTCAAGCGGAATGTGGAAGAACGCTACGTTGTTGACGGGATTTCCGCCGTTGAGAGCGGAAAGTCTCTCGATTTCGGTTGCATACCAGTCGATTTGGCATTGATGGATGTTGTCGTATTTCCATGCGATTCCGAAATAGTCGCCGTCGGTGTAGCTGTGGCTGTCGAAGGTCACGACGGTCTGATTGATAGAACCGTCACCGTTCTTTACGACTATCATGTCGTTGCCGAAGCCGCGTGCGTCGTCGCCGATGTAGTCTTTTTCATCGCAGAATCCGCGACGGAACAAGCAATATTTGAAGCCTGCGCCTTCGTAGTAGTCGCAGATTTCGTCACGGGTGTAAAGGCTGTAAAGTTCGGTGTCGTGGTTGCCGAAAGCAAACGTCCAGTACACTCCGAGAGTTTCCATCATATTTGAGAAAATCTTGGTTGCGTTAAGGTTGTTGAACGTACCTGCCTGGAAAGGAACGGGGTATGCGATGTCACCGGTTACAACGACAAGGTCGGGTTGTTCCTGTCTTATCATGGTTGCAACAGCGTTCATTGCCCATGCGTCTTTCTGTTGAGAGAAACTGCCGCCGCCGATATGTACGTCGGTGAATTGCAAGACTTTGAAGTCTCTGCCGTCTTCTTTGGTGAACGTCCAGTATCCCGTGTCGCTGTCTTCGGGCTTGACGGGTGCAAGTTGCGTATGCTCGGTGTATTCCACCTTTTCGTAACTCGTGGCTTGTTTTATGAGAGCGTTCGTTCCGACGGTGGTTGCGATTGCGCATCCGCTGAAGAAGATGACTATTGCAAGCACTATACTGCCCGTGATGATAAGCGCTTTTATCGTGCGCTTTTTCTTTTGTTCGGGAGTGAGTTGCTTTTTGGCTTTTTTGCCTTTCTTTTGCGCTTTCTTCTCTTCCTGATCGGAAAGGATACCTTCTTTTTCGAGCGTTTCGTCCGTATTTTGCACGGTTTCGTCCTGCTCGCTGGCGATTTCGTTCTTGATTTCGTCGCTCATGATTTTTCTCCTTGTTTTGCTATCGTTTGCTATAACATATTTATTGTAACACGGAAAATATCCGTTGTACAGTACGATTGTTCGCCGATTTAGTCAAATCAGTCTTGCACCGTATCGGTTTTGTCGGCGGTTCGCTCGTCGTTCGTCCCGTTTTCGACCTGCTCGTCGTTGTCCGTTACTCTTATAAACGTCACGTCCGCGCCGCACGCTTCGGCAACTTCGTCGTGAAGCACTACGGGCAAATCTTCTCCGTCGCAACTTATGAACACGTCTCCGACTTTCGTGCCGAAACCGTAATCGTGCAAAACGACTTTTTTGACGGTTACGCCGTGTTCTTCGCACGCGCTCGCAATGACTTTTCTCTCGTCTTGCGCGCCGTCTCCGACGACGATTGCTTTTACGTTGTCAACGACCATTTTTATCGCAACGACGATGATGAACACGCTCACGACAATGCCGAATATTGCGTCAACCGCATAGTTGACTCTGCTCGATACGGCAAACGAAACGACGCTCGTCGTCGTCACGCCTATATCGAGAAAACTGTCAAGCATAATCGCCTTTATCGCGGACGATTTGATTTTTCTGTTTGCAAAATAATAAAGCAAACCAACGCCGAGTTTTACGGGAAGCGTGGATATGATAAGCACGCAGTTTTCCCAACTGAACCACACGGGTTCGGGCATAGCCATACGATTGAGAGAGCGGATAAAGAACAATCCGCCCACCACGACAGCAACGACCGATACGATAAATCCCGCAAGATATTCTCCCCTGCCGTAGCCGTACGGTGCTTTTTCGCTTCTCGGCACAAGCAACGCTATGAAGAATGCAAGCGTAACTATGCAAGTGATGATGTCGAGAAAACTGTTGGTGGCGTCAAGCATTATGCAAAGGCTGTTCGAACTAAGTCCGACGTACATTTTTATTATCGCAAGAGCCACGTTTATCACTATGCCCACGGCAATAAGTATTATCGATTTTTTAACGCGGTCTTTCATTTGACGTCACTTCCTTGTCTTCTTTGACTTTTGTTCTTTTTGCCGTGACGCGCTTTCTTGCCTGCAATATTTTCGACACTTTCGCTATTTGCAATATTTTCACAAATGCAGGTTTTATCGGGCGTTTTGCGCTCGTAAACGTATCGTTCGAGTCTTTTCTTATCTCCGCTCACTCTTTTTGCAAGCGCAATGGAAAGCGTGACTACGCACACCGAAAACACTCCGACGAGCGCGCAAAGCAGTGCGAGAACAAAGTCCCCGCTTACGCTTGCAACCGCAATTATATTTTGAAAAACGACGCCGCTCATTTCAGAAATCTCCTTTTCAAAATAAGCACCGAAACGAGTGCGACGGTGGCGGCCGCAAGCGCGCAAGCGATTGCAAGAAGCGCAATCGTAGCACTTGTCCATTCAAAACTTTCTACGGGCGGTTCTCCGTAAAACGCTATCACGTTTTCCGCCCTATCAAACTTCAAAACTCCGCCCACGCTCTCTATATCGAGCAAAGCGTTTTCGCCTTCGACGGCAAGCCATTTCGCGCCGTCGGGATTTGACGTCCAGGCGACATAGTACGGCTCTTCGGGCTCAACCACGTTGCCGTAATTGTCGGTGAGAACGATTCTGTATGCGCAAATTGCCTGCGCTCCGTCATAAGACTTTATGCCTTCAACAGATACGACTTCTACTCTTGCAGTCTTGAAATTCGCAAAACCTTCGTCACTCGACACGATAAACGTTCTGCCGTCGGGCGCGGAAATTGCGACTTCCTTTGGATAAACGACGTATCTTCCGCCGTCCACGAAAGTGCTGTT
>CALGEU010000193.1 GCA_937881285.1 uncultured Clostridia bacterium
CATCTGGTGTGTAGCAACTGCGGCAGCGTAATTCACATCAGCGACAACGATACAAGCAAACTCGGCGAATCCGTTATGAGTAAATACGGATTTTCGATAGACGAGCAAAGTTCTTTTATAACGGGACTTTGCCAAAAATGCAAAAACTTATAAAACAGGGGACAAACAAATGTTGCGTAAACGCAAATTATTAATAATCGCTTTGGTCGTGTTTTTTATCGCGACATTTTTGTTTGTTTCATTGTTTTCGCAAATCAAACACGACCACGATTGTACGGGCAGCGATTGCCCGATATGTGCCGTCTTGCATTTTGCACAAGATTTTTTGTCGAGCATCAAACGAACTGAAAGTTTAATCATATTGTTTATGCTTTTTGTTGCGTCGACTTTTGCATTGTCCGGTAAGAGACAACGCATAAGTAGTGCCGTAACCCCCGTTTCTTTAAACGACGTTTTGACTTTTTAATATATTTTTTCTGCAAGGCTTAACCGATGCTGTCGGTTTTTTTGACGTACGAAATTCTCGAAATGGAGAATGTTCTATGTGTTTGCCTTGTTTTTATTTTATACTTAAAAACTTTGAAGGAGATATGAATATGAAAAAAGCAAATGTAATAAATGTAAAAATCATTATATCAATTTTGGCAATATGCGTATTGGCAATCGGATGTTTTGGACTCGTTGCGTGCGACAATACAAAAGGCAACGATAAAATTTCCATTGTTTGCACGATATTCCCCGAATACGATTGGACGAAACAAATACTCGGCGATGAAGCAAATAATTTCGATTTGACCTTACTTTTGGACGATGGTGTAGATTTGCACAGTTATCAACCGTCCGTCGAAGATATTGCAAAAATATCGACCTGCGATTTGTTTATATACGTCGGTGGCGAGTCCGATGAGTGGGTTGACAAGGCTCTTGAAAACGCAACCAATAAAAACATGAAGGTTATCAATTTGCTCGAAGTTTTGGGCGAAAGAGTAAAAAACGAAGAAACGGTTGAAGGAATGGAAGGAGAGCACGACCATGAAGAAGAACACGAACATGAAGAAGAACAAGAAAAAGACGAACACGTTTGGCTTTCTTTGAAAAACGCATCGCTTCTTTGTGAAAAAATCGCATCTGATATAAAGGCTCTTGACAGCAAAAATGCCGAAAAATATGACAAAAACCTTGCCGAATACAAAAACAGTCTTTCCGAACTTGACGGCGAATACACAGCCGCAGTGAAAAACGCAAAATATAACACGCTTGTTTTCGGTGACAGATTCCCGTTCCGCTATCTTGTCGATGACTACAACCTGAAATATTATGCGGCGTTTGTGGGGTGCTCTGCCGAAACGGAAGCAAGTTTCGAAACCATAGCGTTTCTTGCAAAAAAAGTGGATGAATTGTCGTTGCCGGCAATCTGCACTATAGAAGGCGCAAAGCACGAGATTGCGCAAACCGTAAAAGACAACACAAAATCAAAAGATCAAAA
>CALGEU010000194.1 GCA_937881285.1 uncultured Clostridia bacterium
GGTCGGTCAATAAGGTTTGGCACGAGAACAAAGACGACGAAGGCGTACACGAGTTGAATATGTGCGCTCAATACCTTAACCGCCCTATCGAAGAAATTGCAAGCACTATGATTCACGAGATGTGTCATCAGTTTGCAACGCTGCACAATCTTCAAGACACGTCACGTTCTTGCATTTATCATAACAAACTTTTTAAGGCTATTGCCGAAAATCACGGATTGAACGTCGTAAAGGTCGATAAAATCGGTTGGTCAATGACAAGTTTGACTTCCGAAACCGCAGAACTCATAAAACAGTTCGCGAAAGACAACGACGAAAGCGTGATTTATAGAAGTCCATTATCAGTAAACACGACTGTTAAATCATCGAGTACACGCAAATATGTATGTCCGTGCTGTCACGCAAGTGCGCGTGCGACGAAGCAATTAAATTTGATTTGCGCTGATTGTAACGAATTTATGGTCGAAGAATAAGGCGGTGATAACAATGAAGATAATTTACAAAGATTTTTGTGGGACATATAGCATTACTCAACGCAGAGACGGAACAGCGACTCTGCGTTGCAGAAATGCGTCTAATGGCAATCTTGACGTGTTCAAGAAGTACAAAACGGTTCAAGGGGCAAAACGTGCACTTTCAAGATATTGCGACGGTATGCCCACTGAAATAAAAATAATCAAATAATTGGGTGACGACCTACGTCAAAGGAAGGTACAGCAAAAGTATGGCACAAGAAAAGAAACAAGAAATGAAGGCAATCAAAAGCACACTCAACAATCTCATTCTCGAACGCGATTCGTTCAAAGGCAAAGACGGAAAAGATATGTTTTCGTATTTTATCCACGGTTATGCTCTCGGACGTGAAATAAAGGCTGGTTTTGTGGCAAGTGACCAAGGCGGATATGAAGTTCTTGACTTATTGTTCAGTCTTGAAAAGGACGTAAAAGTCGTAATGCGCGATGAAGTTATGACGGACGAAAAAGGCAGAGACACACACTACACCGTTTATGAAGCACGAGTGCAAGACGATGACGGAAACGTCTATTCGTACAAAATCAAGCCTGCAAGGAACAGTGACAAGACGTATTTGGATATGCTCTTGACTGCACTCGCGAAAAATGAGAACGGGGGTGATGACAAGGTTGCGTAAAACATATGCGCGTTGAAGGGTGACAAGTATGTCGCCCTTTGACACATACAAAACTATTTAAGGACGGTGATTGAAAGGAAAATGAAGTTTATTGAAGTAACGGATTATGACCGCGGATTGAGGTGTCTTATCTCTGCGGATAAGATTTCATCGGTGGTTTGCGACGGTGACGGTAGCGTATTTATTGAAATGGGTGTGGATTCGGAAGGCACGTCGTCAGGTATTCTTGTCGAAGAAACTTTTGACGACATAAAAAAACAAATAAACTCGGAGAATTAATATGCCATTTGTAAAGGTAACAAAAAAGCAAAAAAACGATATGTTGCGTTCGGGTGGTTATCGTGAGCGTGACATTGTATCAAAAGCAAGATTTGCAGTCAAAGGCAATAAAGGACGTACGGTAACGTTCTATAAGCCACACGCACGTCACGGCAAGTATGACTATACGAAGTTTGAAACTTGTATGTACGACGTAAAGAACAAACGTTGGGTTGGGTGATTTTATGGCAAGAAAGACAAGGCGTAAACCTTTCGTTCACTATTCTACGATTTGGAAAAGCGTAGGTGGCGGTTTTTCAAATCCCGGTGAATCGAAAGTTTGTAAAGTTGGCAAACACAAAGTTCTTGTTTCACGCGCCGATAGGTTGGACTATTACGGCAATCCCATTCATACGGCAACCGTGATTCGTAAAGACGGAAGTATGGGTGCAACTTGCAGAAGTAATGGCTCGGCGACATTTACTGTTGAAAAAGCATTGCAACGAAGCGGTATTGACGTGAAGCGTTCATCGGTCAAAAAGAGACGTTGAGTTATGGCAAGAAAGTATTTAAGAAAGAGTGAGTTTCGGTATTATACGAATCCAAA
>CALGEU010000195.1 GCA_937881285.1 uncultured Clostridia bacterium
AAAAACAATCGACAGGGCGTTGACCGTAACAATCGGATAAGGCAAATCATAAAACAAGGCAGAAAACAAAGCACAAGAAAAACATATCTATTACAAACACAATAAATTACAAAACATACAGACATAACACAAGAGCAAAAAGCAATTGTTAACACAGAACGAAAAATCAAAAATCGAATAGACAGCCATTATAAACCGTAATTGCAAAGCCGCACGACACAATCACAACAAAACACAAATAAAAATTGTCAACAAACACGCGGAGAGTCAATGCAATATAATGAAATAGTTTATAGGTTAACCGTTTTACAGAAAAATCTTTTGTATTTTGATTAACACAAGCGCATTTCAAAGCCACCTGATGTTGACATGTGGAAACTTTGTTTGACGTGAAACGCTACTGAGCAGTGTCATTTTGCGATAAAAACACTCCAGCTTTATATCGTATTGAAATACAGATTAACAAATAGCAATCAGGATTTTCCCTGTCATATAATCAGACAATTCAATGCAAAACATCATTTATTGACACTCTTATATACAAAGTCTGCGAAAAAAAAATACAAGTTGCAACGCGACATTTCGGTAAACACACACAAAAAAACCACACCGATTTTTATATAAAAACCCAACTAAAACTTGCCGAAGATAAATCTATATATAAAAACCGTGAAACACAACAGAATTTTCTATAAAAATTGAGAAACATTTTCCCGTGAAAAATTCGGGTTAAAGGACGAAAATTTTTCTATAAAATTTTACTCGGAGAAAGAGCGAAAATTATTTTCAAACTGTCAAAATCATCGAAAAATACCACTATTTAGTAGGGTTTTGGCGTGTTTTTGTTCCACGTGAAACGGGAAGCCAAAATAAAATTGTTCCACGTGAAACATAGGTAAATTTAAGCATTTAAGTGCGGTTGCGCTTCGTATTGCGTCTTTTATTCCTTGTTTAAACGTATTGGTTTTTCATTGAATTTGCGTGTCGGATATTATTGATTTTTAATACCTTTTCTGCTGTTTTATTGCACGCTACTTACCTTATCTATAGTGGGCCTTTCTTGTAATAGTCGGTGTTGTCAAATCGCAACTTCAAGCCGTATATAAAATAATAACAACAAGGATATGTGGTTAGGTTAGGTTAGGTTAGGTTAGGTTAGGTTAGGTTAGGTTAGGTTAGGTTAGGTTGAAAGAAGCAATCTATATTCATTCTTTGTTCGGACTTTCGTTGCGTTCGTTTTACAATTAGTCTCATTTTTTTCATGAAAATCGAAAATTAATTTTTTCTCATTTTCGCCACTGTTTAGTGGATATGTAGCCATTTTTTAAGCAACGTTACACGTGAAACAATTTTAGAAAATTATGTCGTTTTCTTGCTCGTATTGACATTCCGATTAAATTTGCTTGATAGTTTTATCAAGTCTACACTGCGCTTCAAACCGACACGATTAACGGAGATAAAATCCAACATTAATTTCTCATAAATATGATTGTCCGGTTATTTTACTTTGCTGATATTTGAAAATGTTTAATAACGTCATTATTTCAAAAAAACATTTCCTTTCTCACTTTTGAACGTTCGTTGCAAGATTGATAAACTTGAAGTTATCCGCCGAAATCTGTAAAAACAACACAACGCACAATTTTACGTCTCTTTTCAAATTGATTT
>CALGEU010000196.1 GCA_937881285.1 uncultured Clostridia bacterium
AAATATGTTATTTTATTATTACGATAGTAACCTTACTAGAGTGAGCGATGGCTCACTCTTTGTTTTAGATAAGGTGAAAGGAGCGTTTATGGCAAATGAACTTGTGTCGGCAACTCTTGCCGAGAAAGTCAAAAATCTTGCGTTGTCTGCGGTTGAAAGCGCGGGCGACGGTATAGAACTGGTCGATATTTCTTTCTACAAACAATACGGAAAACTCAACGTCGAAGCGTTTTTGTGGAAGAAAGAAGGCATAGGTCTTGACGATTGCGAGAAAGTGCACAATTTGTTTTCTGCATCGCTTGACGCGCTGGAAGACGAGTTTGACGGAGATTACGTTCTCAACGTTTCTTCGTCGGGGCTTGACAGGAAAATCGTGACAGACGACGACTATCGCAGAGCGCTTGACACCGAAATCGAATGTATCGACGCTCAAAAAAACAAAACCCACGGCGTGCTTTTAAGTTTTGACGACGAAAACTTGGTCGTCAGAACGGACGGTAAAAAGCCGAAGGATATAACACTCAAAAGAAATTTATTGACCAAAGTACAACCGTACATAAGGTTTTAGGAGGAAACTACCATGATGAACAAAGAGTTCTTTCAGGCACTTGACGACCTTGAAAGAGAACAACGTATTCCCAAAGAATCGATGATTGAATCCATCGAAGCGGGTCTCGTGTCCGCTTACAAGAAAGAATACGGTTTTGCGAGCCAGATTTCCGTTCGCCTTAACGAAGAGAAGATGACATACAAAGTCTACGCACACAAACTCGTCGTTGAAGAAGTGGAAGACGAAGAATCGCAAATTTCTCTCGAAGACGCACAGGACATCGACAAGAAATATCAACTCGGCGACGTCGTAATCGAAGACATCACGCCGAAAGATTTTTCCCGTATCGCGGCACAAACCGCAAAGCAAGTCATTTTGCAACGTATCAACGACTATAAGAAAGAGTTGGTTTTGAGCGAAATGAGCGAACGCACGGGCGAAATTCTCAGTGCAATCGTCAGACGTAAAGAAGGCAACACCGTCTACGTTGAAATCACAGGCACTCAAATGGAAGGCGTGATGATGCAACAAGACCAAGTGCCCACCGAGACGTACAACGTCAACGACGTCATCAAAGTTTACGTCAAGAAAATCCGCGACGGCGCACACGGCGCACAAGTGGTTGTGTCCAGAAGTTCCGCAGGTTTCGTGCGCAGACTCTTTGAAATGGAAGTTCCCGAAATCAAGGCAGGTCTTGTGAAAATCAACAGCATCGTTCGCGAAGCGGGATTCAGAACCAAACTTGCAGTCAGCAGCGAAGACCCCAACGTTGACGCAGTCGGAAGTTGCATCGGCAACAAGGGCGTCCGCGTAAACGCAGTCGTGGCGGAACTCGGCGGTGAAAAAATCGACGTCATCGAATATTGCGAAGACCCCATCGAATACATCGCACGCGCACTCAGCCCGGCACAAGTGCTTATGGTCTCCATCAACGAAGAAGAGAAGAACGCAAAAGTTATCGTCCCGGACGAGAAACTCTCTCTTGCAATCGGCAGAAGCGGTCAAAACGCTCGTCTTGCCGCAAAACTTACGGGCTGGAAGATAGACGTCAAACCCTATTCCACGCTCAATCAAGACGTTCAGGAGCAAAAGGAAGACTAATATGTCAAATCCGAAAAACACTCGCAGGTGCATAGTGTGCCACGAACACGCCGACAAATCCGAGATGATACGTTTCGTTATGGACAAGGACGGAAAAGTCTGCGTCGACCGCTCGAAAAAAGCGGACGGCAGGGGCATATGGGTGCATGAAAACGGCGAGTGCAAAGCAAAACTTATCAAGAAAAAAATGCTCAATTCCGCGTTTAGACAGAACGTCGGCGACGAGATTTACGGAGAAATCGATGACTGATAAAATTAAATCGTATATAGGGCTTGCCCAACGCGCAGGTTGCGTGCTTTACGGCGAAGATATTATATGCGAAAAGAAAAAGCAGGCGAAAGTCGTTCTCGTATCGAGCGAAGCGAGCGATAAGTATAAGGAAAGGATATTGACGAAGTTGTCCGACCGTCCCGTGTTCGTCGTTGACGGTCTTTGCCAGGCATTGCACCGCGACGGTGTGAACGCCGTTGCAGTGTCAAACGACGGCTTGGCAAACGCAATTATCAGTTTATTGAGGTGAATATGCCCGAAATCAAAAAAGAAACAACAGTTGATCCCGTGAAAAAACTCGGTGAGTACAAATCCGCTATTGCGGAACTTTCTACCGCTATCTCTCGCGAAAAATCGAGAGCAAGCGTCATTATGGCGTCCATAAAAGCAAAACGCGACGCACTTGTGGCAAAGGCGAAGGAAGAAAAACTCAAAGCCGAGCAGAAAGCGGAAGAGACTAAAACCGTAGAAGCGAAGTCGGAAGAAGTCGCAAAACC
>CALGEU010000197.1 GCA_937881285.1 uncultured Clostridia bacterium
AAAAATACTTAAAATTTGTTAAAAATATATGCGCGCGACGCTTGACAGTCTTGATTTTTCAATATATAATAGAAAACTGCGCAATAATGCGAATCTCTACCCCTAAAACAGCACGTTTTTGGGGGTAGGGGGTTATAAATACTTATGTTTTTATGGCGAAACCGCACGAAAGCGTAGATTTATGAGAAAATTTTTTGGCGGTCGGAAAAATTTTTTTCAAAAACCGAAAAGTTTTTTTGCAAATCGCAAACAAGGCAATTTTTTTAAGGAGTGAATATATGTCCCAAAGAATTCACAATCAAATGTACGGAACAACCGAAAGACGTGATTTTTCAAGAATTAAAGACGTCTTGCCGATTCCGTATCTCATTGAGGTGCAAAAGAATTCCTACGCAAATTTCATTGATGCCGGCATCACGGAAGTTTTCAAAGATTATTCTCCGATCGTTGACTTCTCCGGCAGATTGAAACTCGAGTTTTTGTCACACAGATTCGACGGCGAACCGAAGTACACCGTCAAAGAGTGCAAAGACCGCGACACTACGTATGCTATTCCGCTCAAAGTCAAGGCGCGTCTCACCAACACCGAAACCGGTGAAGTGGTGGAACAGGAAGTGTTTATGGGCGATTTCCCGCTCATGACGGACTCCGGTTCATTCGTCATCAACGGCGCAGAACGCGTTATCGTCTCCCAACTTGTCAGAAGCCCGGGCGTTTACAACGACAAGATTCTCGACAAGAACGGCGTGCCGCGTTACGCAACGACGGTTATCCCCAACAGGGGCGCGTGGCTTGAATACGAGCAAGACTCCAACGACGTGCAATGGGTGCACGTTGACAGAACGAGAAAGATAACCGCAACGACTCTTCTTCGTGCGCTCGGATACGGAACGGACGAAGAGATCATAGATTTGTTCGGCGGCGACGAGATGATCGTCAACACCTGCCAGAAAGACGCTCAATGCAAGAACGAAGAACAAGGCAAAATCGATTTGTTCCGTCGTTTGCGTCCGGGTGAAGTTCCCACCGTCGAAGGTGCGAACATTCTTATCCACAACACTTTCTACGATTACAAGAGATACGACCTTGCAAGAGTCGGTCGCTATAAATACAACAAGAAACTCGCACTCGGTTCGCGTATCGCGGGATACAAACTCGCAGAAGACGTCGTAAGCCCCGTCACAGGTGAAATTCTTGCACAGAAAGGCGAAATCGTCGACGAAAAGAAAGGCTTTGAAATCCAAAACAACGCAGTCAACGTCGTGTGGCTTTCTTACACCGACAAAGACGGCAAGGAAAAGAAATTCAAAGTCATTGGCAACAACACGGTCGACCTTGACGCATTCGTCGATTGCAACCCCAGAGAACTCGGAATTCTCGAAAGAGTTTACTATCCGAATCTCAAAGCGTTGATGGACGAGTTCGGCGACGACAAAGACCAACTCATCCTTGCAATCAAAGCGTCTGTGGACGAACTCGTTTACAAGCACATCACGCTTGACGACATCGTTTCAATCGAAGACTACAACCTTGGATTGCGCTACGGTTTCGGCACTTGCGACGACATCGACCACTTGTCCAACCGTCGCGTTCGCGCGGTGGGCGAGTTGCTCCAAAATCAATTCCGTATCGGTATTTCTCGTCTTGAGAGAGTCATTAAGGAGAGAATGGCATCCGCTCAGGAAAACGCAGAAATCACTCCGCAAACGCTCATCAACATTCGTCCCGTTACGAGTGCTATAAAAGAGTTCTTCGGCTCTTCGCAGTTGTCCCAGTTTATGGACCAACCCAACCCGATTGCAGAACTTACGCATAAGCGTAAACTTTCCGCACTCGGCCCCGGCGGTCTCAACAGAGAACGCGCAAGTTTCGAAGTGCGTGACGTTCACCACTCACACTACGGTCGTATGTGCCCGATAGAAACTCCTGAAGGACAGAACATCGGTCTTATCACGTCCCTTTCTTCTTACGCAAAGGTCAACGAATACGGCTTCATCGAAACTCCGTATCGTAAGATTGACAAAGCGACGGGCGTCGTAACCGACGAAGTCGTGTATATGGCGGCAGACGAAGAAGACAAATACGTCATCGCACAGGCGAACGAACCGCTCGACGATGAAAGCAAATTCGTGCGCAACCGTGTCAACTGCCGTATTCAGAAAGATATTCGCGAAGTCCCGAAAGAAAGAGCGGACTACATGGACGTCAACCCCAAACAATTGATCTCCATTGCAACCGCGCTCATTCCGTTCCTTGAAAACGACGATACCAACCGTGCTCTTATGGGCTCGAACATGCAACGTCAGGCGGTTCCGCTCCTTAAACCGCAAGCACCGATGATTGCAACGGGCGTCGAACACAAGATTGCATACGACTCGGGCGTTCTCAAAATCGCAAAACACGACGGCTTCGTGAAGTACGTGGACAGCGACAAGATCATCGTTGAATGCAACGACGGCACGCAAGATACTTACATTCTCAGCAAATTCGAGCGTTCCAACCAGTCCACCTGCATCAATCAACATCCGATTGTCAGCAAGGGCGACAAGGTTTACGCTCCGAAGTATAACGAAAAAGGCGATCTCGTAAGCGAAGGCACTATCCTTGCGGACGGTCCCGCAACCGACCACGGCGAACTCGCACTCGGCAGAAACATGCTCATCGGTTTCATGTCGTGGGAAGGTTACAACTACGAAGACGCAGTCCTTATCAGCGAAGAACTCGTGCGCGACGATTTGTACACTTCCATTCACATCGAAGAATACGAAATCGAATGCCGCGATACCAAACTCGGCGACGAACAAATCACCAGAGATATTCCGAACCTTTCCGACGACGTACTCAAGAACCTTGACGAAGACGGTATCGTCAGAGTGGGCGCAGAAGTCAAAGCAGGCGATATTCTCGTCGGTAAAGTCACCCCGAAGGGCGAGACGGAACTCACTCCCGAAGAAAGATTGCTCCGCGCAATCTTCGGCGAAAAGGCAAGAGAAGTTCGCGATACGTCACTCAGAGTCCCCAACGGCGAAAGCGGTATCGTAGTCGACGTCAAGATCTTCACGAGAAAGAACAAAGACGAACTCGCACCCGGCGTCAACAAACTCGTCCGCGTCTATATCGCACAAAAGAGAAAAATCTCCGTCGGCGATAAGATGGCAGGTCGTCACGGCAACAAAGGTGTCGTTTCGAGAGTTCTCCCCAAAGAAGATATGCCTTTCATGGCAGACGGCACTCCGCTTCAAATCGTGCTCAACCCGCTCGGCGTTCCTAGCCGTATGAACATCGGACAGGTTCTCGAAGTTCACCTTGGACTTATCGCTCACATGCTCGACTGGAAGGTCGCAACCCCCGTTTTCGACGGTGCGAACGAACAGGATATCAAAGCGTTGTTCCAACAATGCGGAATCGTCAACGAAGACGGCGAAGTGGACGGCAAGATCCAACTTTACGACGGAAGAACGGGCGAACCGTTTGAAAACAGAACGACGGTCGGCTATATGTACTATCTCAAACTGCATCATCTCGTCGACGACAAGATCCACGCAAGAAGCACCGGCCCGTACAGTCTCGTGACGCAACAACCGCTCGGCGGCAAGGCGCAATTCGGCGGACAACGTTTCGGTGAAATGGAAGTCTGGGCTTTGGAAGCATACGGCGCGGCAAACGTGTTGCAGGAAATTCTCACCGTCAAGTCGGACGACGTGGTGGGACGTGTCAAGACCTACGAATCAATCGTCAAAGGCACGAACATTTCCGAACCCGGTATCCCCGAATCCTTCAAAGTTCTCGTCAAGGAATTGCAATCTCTCGCTCTCGACGTCAAGGTGCTCACCGAAGACAGAGACGAAGTCAAACTCCGTGACTACGACGACGACACCGATTTCGATACGCCTGCAACGAGAAAACACGAAGAACTCAAAGAAATCGATATTCTCGGCGGCGAGAACAACATCTTTGAAAACTTCGGTCAGGACGACAAGGGCGGCGTAGACACCAGCCTGTTCGACACCGACGACGATGACGAAAGCATATTCAGCGCACTCACCGAAGGAACTCCCGATCTCAGCGATCTCTTCGGCACAGGCTCCGATGAAGAGTAATAGGAGATGACAATATGTACGAACTCAGCAATTTTGATGCAATTCAAATCGGTATCGCTTCACCCGAAAAGATCAGAGAATGGTCTTACGGTGAAGTGACCAAACCCGAAACTATAAACTACCGTACGCAAAAGCCCGAAAAGGACGGTCTTTTCTGTGAAAAGATCTTCGGGCCTACGCGTGACTGGGAATGCCATTGCGGACGCTATAAACGCATCCGCTACAAAGGCGTCATCTGCGAAAAGTGCGGCGTTGAAGTGACCAAGTCCAAAGTGCGTCGTGAAAGAATGGGACATATCGAACTCGCTTGCCCCGTCACTCATATCTGGTACTTGCGCGGTGTGCCTTCAAGAATCGCAATTCTTCTCGACGTTTCTCCAAAGGAACTCGAACAAGTGGTTTATTTCGTGTCTTTCATCGTTCTCGACCCGGGCAACGTGACCGAACTCCACAAGAAACAAGTCATTTCCGATAAGGAATACAGAGAACTTCTCGAAAAATATTCTCCGTCCGATTTCAAACTCGGAATGGGCGCGGAAGCGGTGAAGGAACTCCTTATGGAAGTCGACCTTGAAAAAGAAAGCGAACAACTCAAAAACATCATCAACAATTCCGTCGGACAAAAAC
>CALGEU010000198.1 GCA_937881285.1 uncultured Clostridia bacterium
GGTTCAATCACGGACAAAAACTCCTGCCGCAATTTCGCAAGATTGTCGGCTTGGTATTTTTAAGCGGTAAAATTTAAAATTTTTCCTTGTCATGTTGAGCCTGTCGAAACATCCAGCCGTAAGGCGCATATCTTGCTTATTCTTTTCGCTACTTTATTGCTTTTTTAGGAATAGGACGTTTCTTGTGTGTACGTCGCTGTATGAAAAAGTGCGAGATGTGCCGTCGTCAAGCCGCACGGTGAATACGGCGGGAAATACGCCCGTCACTTCGCCTTTATACAACGCCGACTTTCCGCGACCGCCGGATATTTTCAAAAGTACGGGGATGTTGAGCAGTTGTTCCACTCTCTTTTTCGTGCCTGATATGGTTTGTCCTATTTCTCTCATAAAACTATTGTTGACAATTTTTTGAGCGTTTAATCGTCATATTTGCTTTCGATTGTGAATATCGTTTTTGTGAAAAGGAGAAGGCTATGTTCAATTTTGAGAAAATAAGCACAACAAGATTTTACACTGCGCCGACGATTGAAAGGGTGGTTGAATTCTCGCCGCCCGACGTTGACACTTCAAACGTCGCAAAAATATTGTCCCTTGCGGTTGACGCAAAGTGCGTGGCTTGCGAAAGCGGAGCGGGTTATGCGCAGATAAACGGCAGAACGAATTTCCGTCTCGTCTATCTTGACAAGGACGGCACTGTCAAGGGCGTTGACTACAACGCCGATTTCACGCTCAGAGCGGACGGCGAATTTGATGAAGGCGACAATGTGCAATGTGACATCATCGTGACGGAATCCGACGTTGAAGCGGCAGATACGCTCACGTTAACAGCCGTTTTGGAGATTTGCGCAAGCACGATAAAGAGAGACGAGATAGAAATGCTCACGTCTGCGGACGATTGCTACGCAATAGACAAGGAAGTTTATATGCCGTCGCTCATCGGCTCGAAAACCGTGACCGTGCCGTTTGACGATGACAAAAACGTGGGTGCGCAGATAGATTCCGTTCTTGGTCTCAGCACCGTTTGTATAACGAAACAATCTCTTGCGACCGACGACGGCGCAACCGTAAAAGCGACGATTTTCGCAAGAGTTACGTTCACGCAGGACGGAGAAATCAAGACGCAGGATTTTGCGATTCCCGTCGAAGAAGAACTTACGCTTGACGGCGCAAAAACCACCGATGCTGTCAAGGTGCACGCAATCGTGCGCTCGGCAAAGGTAGTGCTTCAGGGCGTCACCGACGACAACGTTATAAAAGTGGAAGGCGAACTCACGCTTCGCGTCACCGTGACCCGTTGCGAAAAGAGACAAATCGTCGGCAATCTTTATATGCTCACAAACGAAGTCGAACTTGAGAGAAACAGCGTCGATTTGAAGTGCTTTGACGGGTGCGGATATTTCATGCAGGGAGTCAGCGGCACTGCCATTCTCGGCGACAACAAACCGCGTGCGATAAGCGTCGTTGCATTGCCGTATGCGAGATGTTATACGACCAACTATTACGTCACAGAAGACAACCGCATTGTGGCGGAAGGCGTTGTTAATACGGATATAATTTACACTGACGAAAACGGCTACAATTCCGTGAGAGCGGAAGTCCCGTTCTCCGTAAGCGTCGGAAGCGAGATTCCGTTTTCTAAAGACCTGAAAGTGCGTTGCGACGTGCAAAACGTGACTGCGAGCGTCAGAAAAGACAGAGAGTTTGACATCGTAATGGACATAGCAATCACCGCGTGCGGTTTTTCTCCGCTCACAATCGAGTATATTTCGGGTGTGACGGTAGGAGAAGAAAAGGAGCAAAACACTTGCGCTCTGTCGATGTACGTTGCGTCCGTCGGTGACGATATGCTTGACGTGTGCAGTGCGCTCACGGCAATGCCCGAAGACGTAACGGCACAAAATCCCGATCTCGTTTTCCCGCTTCAAGGCGGTGAAAAGATAATCTATTTCAGACGACTTGCATAATATCCTGAATATAACCGAAGTCTGAAATTATCAAACGAAGACAACGAAAAAGAAAAAGCACGCGCTTGCGTGCTTTTTCTTTGAAAGGGATATTGAAAGGTGAGATTATTCTTGCTTCTTTTGATACTCGTCAAACGCCTTTTGGCAAAGTCAGACGAGACATTTTGTAGAAATGCCAGGCGTGTTATACGCAACGCTTATGCGGCTTTTCTGCTTTCTTTTTCTTGAGAGAAGAGACGTTGCACTTCGAGTTTTGCATTTTCGACGATAGAGTTGAGAGTGTTCCAGGCGTCGTTCAACTTCGATTTTGCGAGTTTTGCAAACGTGCTTTGGTTCATTTCGTCCGTTTCTTCTTCGGTGATTGCCATTTTCTCGTACGCGTCTTTTGCCGTTTCGTCAAGAGCCGCAATCGCTTTTTCCACCGCACTTTCGTCGCAATAATTCAAATCTTCGGGTTTGCAAGCGTTTATCGCTTCGTCGACGTCGAATCTCGAACCGAACGGTAGTGCGGCAAGTTGCGAAAACATTGCCAAAACGTCCTGCGCGATTGAATTTTTGGTGTCGTCAAACACTTTGTTCACGGAGTCTGCGGCGGCGACCAACGTTTTGTAGTCCGTCTTTGCCGAGATTGCCGCGTTCAATTCTTCATACGCCGCTCTTATTGTTTGCTTGTCTTTTTCGTCTGCGTTTCTGAACAGATAATCTACAAACGAGTTCAAATCGTCTCTTTCCACGACATACGCGCCGTCTTTTTCATCGGCGTGAACTCTTGTTATAAATTCTCCCGCACTTACGCCGAAAGCGTTTGCAATCTGAGCGAGTTCGTCCGAAGTCAGTTCGTAAACCGGTTCGGCTTTGAAGAAGTCGTAGCAGGATTTATAGTAGGTTAGAGCAAGTGCGTAAGACTTTGCGGAAAGATAGGTGAGTGCGTGCATCGTGCGTTCGGCATATTCGAGTTTTTCGCTGAAATCGACCGATTTGATGGCGTTGCTTGCTAAATATGCCGCAAACAATCCGCCGTCGAGCGTCTGTTTTGCGCTGTCGTACGCATAGTTTGCGCTATCCGTCAGGCGTTTGTATGCCGTGCCGTATTTGCCTATCGCGCCCGAATGCAACGCTTTGACTTTTGCGAGCGTTTGCTCGAAGTCAAGAGAAAGCGCTTCTTCAAGAGACATCGTCGGGTCGTTTTCGAGCACGCGTTTTACGAGACGATATTCAACGTCGCCAAGAGAATCGATTTTCTCGTCGTTAGGGTATTGCGCTTTGAGTTTTTCAAGTTCTTCGGACAAAGTAAGAGACGGATTTTTTGCAACGGATACGGTGATTTCGGGGGCAAACGATTTTACGCTGTTTACGAAACGAGTGCCGATTTGTTCTTCGATGTTTGCCGCATTGCCGCTTGCGTCCGCAACGTCCACGCTCACCGTTTGACCGTCTTTGATATATCCGTATTTGACGGCAAGTTCCGCCACGTTTTCCACCGCGACGTTGACGTTGACGCCGACGATGCCGTCTTCCTGATAAAGAAGCACTTGTGCGTCGCGATTCGCGCCGCCCGCACTCACGACGTTGCCGAGAGAGTCGACGACGAGTTCAACGGACGGATTGACGTCGATTGCAAGATAATAGCCGGATTGTTCTTTGCCGTTAAGGGGAGAGTATACGGAATTGCACGCGATTAAAACCACGGAGAAAAACACCGTGATTGCAAGGCACAACGCCAAACAGAGTGTGAGTTTTTTGTTTCTGTCCATACTTCACCTTATTTTGTATGATAACATAATACGACTTTATTGTTAAATATGGATAAATAAAATATAAAAATAACATAAATTTTTCATTTTTCCGCAACGGAAAACGGCATTTCGGCGATAAAAATATAATTTGTTGTTTTATCGGACAAAACGTGTTAAAATATAAAAGTTATGACCAAGCAAGAACTCGACAAAAAAATGCTTGCATTGCAGCAAGGTGACGAAAACGCGTTTGAAGATATCTACAACGATACAAGACGCGGTCTTTTCGCATTCATTTTGTCGATTTGCAGAAATTATCACACCGCCGAAGATATGATGCAGACGACGTATATTCGTCTTCGTACGACCATATCGTCTTATCGCGCAGGCGAAAACGCATACGCCTGGCTGTATACGATTGCAAAAAACGCCACGATCAACGAAATGGCGCGTCAGAAGAGAGAAAAGGCCACCGACGCTTTTGAAGAAGAAAGCACGTTCGGCTCGTACTCTATCGACGAAGAGTGTTCGCCGATTACGACGGCGATGAACAAGGTGCTTTCGGACGAAGAAAGACAAGTCGTCACTCTGCACGTCGTGTCGGGCTTCAAACACCGAGAGATTGCCGATATGCTTGAAAAACCGCTGGGAACTGAACTTTGGATGTACAACAATGCGCTTGCAAAAGTAAAACGAGAACTTGAAAAGGAGAAAGCCGATGAAACTTAAAGACATAGAAAAATCTTTGAAACGCGAACACGACGGCACACAAGTTCCCGACGTCATGAAGCGTGCGCAAAAAGCACCGATAAACAAACTGCTCGACGGACAAAGACCCCTTCGCGCTTTTGACAAGCAGACGGCTGTCAGAGTGCTTTGGATAGTTATGGCTCTTGCGGTCACGGCTCTTCTTTGTTTCGGCGCGATGGGCATAATGGGAAGCGGTGAAAAAGAGACCGTTTCGTGCAGTTACGTCAGAGTGACGATAGAAAGCGCGGGCGAAATCACCGAGTACGG
>CALGEU010000199.1 GCA_937881285.1 uncultured Clostridia bacterium
AAGGAGTGTTTATTTTTATGAAACGTATCGGAGTCGTGGGAATCGTTCTAAAAGGAGACAGGACGGTTGCCGTCGAAATGCAGAAAGTTTTGAGCGAATTTGCAGATATTATTATCGGCAGAATGGGCGTTCCAAGAGAAGAAGCGAACGCCATTGCGCTTATAGTGGAAGGCTCGCAGGAGCGAATATCGGCTCTTACGGGAAAACTCGGAAGATTTGAAAGTCTCAGTGTGAAATCGGCACTGACGTCTTTTGAAGTCGAATAAAAGGAATAAAACACAGGAGCATACATATGAAAAAAACTTTTATTTCAATCGTAGCAATTCTGCTCGTAGCACTCGTTGCGTGCGTCGCTTTGGTGGCTTGCAACGATAACGGCGATGACCCGAATAACGATATTATCGAAAACGTAACTTTTTCCGCGCCCGAAGGTACGCCTGCGCTTGCGATGTTGCGCCTTACAACCGACAATGCAAAAATCGGCGATATATCCGTCACGTACAAGGTGGTCAAACCTGCAAATATCGCGGCGGAAATGTCTTCAAAATCAAGCGACATCGTGATTATGCCGGTAAACGGCGGAGCAAATCTCATAAGACAAGGCGCAAATTATAAACTCGTCAGCGTAGCGGTGGACGGCAGTCTCTATATGGTAGGCAACACCGAAAACGGTGGAGAAATCACTATGAACGACATCAAAGGAAAGAAGATTGCGTGCATAGGGCAGACGGGTGTTCCGGGACTTGTGTTCAGATACGTTATGAGCGCAAACGGAATAGGACTCGTTGACGAAAACACCGTTCCCGATGAAAATCAGGTGAGCGTGAGATACGCCGCCGACGGTGCTGCCGCGGCGCAACTCTTGCAAGGCGGACAGGTAGATTTTATGGTCGTCGGAGAGCCTGCGGCAACCGCTCAAACGAAGAGACTTTCTCTCAATGCGGAAATGAATATGCAGACAGAATACGCAAAAGCGAGCGGTGAAGCAAACTATCCGCAGGCAGGTCTTTTCGTGTCCGAGAAACTCTATTCAAACGAAAAGTTTATGAACGAACTCTTCGACGCTCTTGCGGCAAGCAAAACGTGGGTGAGCGAACATAAAGCGGACGTTACGAGTTTTGCGCAAACAAACTTGTACGAGAGCGCAAACTTTCCTGCTATCGCCGTTGACAGATGCGCGGTGAACGCAACTCGCCTTGACGACGTGCAAAAAGCGCAAGTGATAACTTTCCTTGAAAAAGTGATGCCGAAAGACGCAAAAGGAAACGATATCGATTGGCAAAGCGCAAAATCTTTGATATTCTGATTTTATGAAAGAGAAGAGAAAAATCAAAATCGACAAAAAACAAGCGTGGCGGGTGGCGAGCAATATCGTCTATCCGCTCGTTTCGTTTGCCTTGGTGATCGCGATATGGGCGATTGTTGCGAAAGTCAAAAACAATCCGCTCGTTTTGCCGATGCCGGGCGTCGTGATTGAAAGTTTCTTTTCGCTTTGCAAAGAAAGCGGATTTTGGACTGCCGTGGGAATGAGCCTTGCGCGTACGCTTATATGTTTTGCAATATCTTTCGTTTGCGCTCTTGCACTAGCATCGCTCGGCGGACTTGCAAATCCCGTGCACAGAATAATATCTCCGATAGTCACTTTTTTGCGTTCTGCGCCGACGGTGGCGGTGATACTTATACTTTACGCATTCGCAACGAGCAACGTTATGGCGGTGACGGTCGGTTTTCTGGTGGCGTTCCCCATTATGTACTCGGCGTTTTACGGCGCGATTTCGGGCGTTGACAAAGACCTTCTCGAAATGGCGAAAGTATACAAAGTTTCGCCGTGGAACAAGATTGTCGGCATATATCTTCCGTCGGTTGCGGAGTGCCTTTTCGACACGAGCAAATCCACGCTTTCGCTCACGCTGAAAGTGGTCGTTGCGGCTGAAATTCTGGCAGGAGTGAGCAAGAGTATAGGCGGAAAAATTTCCGTCGCAAACGCGACTTTCGAGATTGCGTATCTGCTTGCCTGGACGCTGGTTGCGATTGCGTTCAGTTTTGCGCTCGAAGGCGTCGTGCTTATATTCAAGAGAATTTGGAAGGTGGCAAGATGAGTGATATAGTCGTGAAAAATCTTAATTGCGGATACGGCGACAAGGTTATATTCGGCGGCTTTGACGTCACTTTCAAAGAGAATGAAATAAACGTCGTTCTCGGCGGAAGCGGCGTTGGAAAGACCACTCTTCTGAACGTGCTTGCAGGGCTTAAAACGTACGACGGAGAGATAAGCGGCGTTGACGGTGAAGTGAGTTATATTTTTCAAAAAGACAGGTTAATTCCCACTATTTCGGTGTATAAAAACCTTGATTTGATATTACGCTCGGTTTACAAAGACAAAAACAATCGCAAAAAAATGATTGAAGAAATGGCTTCTTTGGTTGAGATAGACGACGTTCTTCATTCTCTTCCGAACGAGATAAGCGGCGGACAGGCGCAACGCGTCGCTATGGCGCGCGCGTTCCTTTATCCGAGCAAAGTCCTTCTTCTCGACGAACCGTTCAAAGCGTTGGACACCGCTCTCAAATCGAGACTTATCAAAAAACTCGTCGAACTCAATTCAATAGAACCAAGAACCGTAGTTTTCGTAACTCATGCAATAGACGAATGCCTTCTTTGCGCAGACGAGTATTGTGTCTTTGAAGACAATCCCGTTCGTATTGCGCTCGAAGGCAGAATCGCAAGCAATAAAAAAGCGCGTACGCTAACCGACAGAGACCTTGAAGTCGAGCGCAACAAACTCCTTGCCGCGCTCACCCGAAACGCATAGCCGAAAAATGAAAAATTATTAAAACAAATTTCATTTTTCTCAGTCTTTCCAGACGCTTGACATTTACGTTCAACGAAGATATAATAAAGAAACTTTATATCATATTCGCGTAACATACTGGCGCGTGTGGGTATAGAAAAACGAGTCAGGAGAATCAAAATGAAAGAAGGAATCCATCCCCAATACCATGACGTAACAGTCGTGTGTGCATGCGGAAACACATTCCAGACCGGTACCACCAAGAACGTCAACGAACTTCGTGTTGAAATTTGCTCCAAGTGCCATCCGTACTTCACGGGCAAACAAAAACTTGTTGACACAGGCGGACGCGTCGACAAATTCAAGAAGAGATACAATCTCGACTAACAGGAAAAGAAGATGCAGACTGCGGGGGATTACGCCGTGTCTGCATTTTTCTTTTTTTGGTCGCGCTATTTGTGTGTGATACTGCGTCAGACCGCTTTTGCTCGAAATCACGTACTGCTTGTACGTTGGGTTTCTCACAAAAACGCTCTTCCTTGTCTGACGCACAAATATCACGACCAAATTTGAGCGTGCTATTGAGCGACTAGCGTCATCAAGCGTGAAATTAATAATTAGTAATTAATAATGAATAATTGTGGAAAGCGAAGCCTTATCCGCATTAAAATAAAATATGAAAGAAAAAACAAAAAAAGTCAAAGAGCCGAGACCGAAAAACGTCATCGACAAAAAGTCTAAGGCGGTGCGCCGCACGAGCATCGGCGGTCAAGCCGTTCTCGAAGGCGTTATGATGAAAGGCGAGCATTCCATTGCGACCGCCGTTCGTACGCCAAGCGGCGACATTACGGTTGAAAGCAAATATATCAAAAGTCCGAAAGAACGCAATTGGTTCTTGCGCTTGCCGTTCATTCGCGGCGTGGTGAATCTTTTCACGCAACTTTTTCAGGGCACGGGCATTATGATGCGCTCTGCGGAAGTGTACGGAGATTATGCCGAGCCGAGCAAGGCGGAAAAGTGGATGGCGGACAAATTGAAAATCAATCCCATGAATTTGCTTATGGGATTTTCCGTCGTTCTTGGCGTGTTGCTCGCAGTTGCTTTGTTTATGGTGCTTCCTAACGTCATTGCAACCGCGATTTGCGACAATATAAATGCGATTGCAAACTCGGATTTGTACAGCCTTTGGTATAGCCTTATCGAAGGCGTGATTATGCTTTGCATATTCATAACTTACATTCTTCTCGTCACGCTGATGAAAGACGTGCGCAGAGTGTTTATGTATCACGGCGCGGAACACAAAGTCATCACTTGCTACGAGCACGGGCTTGACCTTACCGTCGAAAACGCAAAAAAGATGAGAAGAGAACATTCCCGTTGCGGAACGACGTTCCTTTTCTTCGTCGTGGCGGTCAGTATCATGGTGTTTGTGCTTATCAACGTCATGATTGAAAAGTGCGGACTTTTCGTCACCGCAGACCAAGTGAGCGAAGTTGGGGCAAAATTCATCAACGGACTTATAAAAATCGGATTCAAACTTTTGTTCTTGCCCGTCGTTGCAGGCGTTAGTTACGAACTTTTGAAACTCCTTGCAAAGAGCGATTGTCTGTTTGTGAGAATACTCCGTGCGCCCGGTATGGCACTGCAAAAACTAACGACGAAAGAGCCTACCGACGATATGCTCGAAGTGTCCATAACCGCATTCAAAACGGTGCAGGAAATGGACGCGAATCCGAATCTTGAAGAGAGAAAGTTTGATATTCGCGTGCCGTACGGCGTTGCGAGAAACAAACTCGAAAACATCGCAAAAGGCGCGGACGAAGCGGACATAGACTGGCTTTTGGTCGAAGTTACGGGCAAAAAACGCAGTGAACTGAAAGAACTGAAAACGTTCACGAAAACCGAGTTTGAAAATGCCGAAAGAATCGCAAAGAAAATGGCGGACGGAACGCCGCTTCAATATGCGCTCGGATATGCATATTTTTACGGAATCAAAATCTCCGTCAATCAGAACGTGCTTATCCCGAGACCCGAAACCGAAGAACTCGTCGAAAGAGCGATAAAAGTCATAGACGATAAAAACGCCGCTTTTGAAAACGGCGAAAAGTGCGACGTTCTCGACCTTTGCACGGGAAGCGGTGCGATTGCGGTGGCAATCGCAAAGAATACAAAAGCAAACGTGTCCGCTTGCGACGTGAGCGTCGGCGCAATAGACGTCGCGCTTGCAAACTCGCTCAACACGGGCGTGCGAGTGGACTTTTCAAAGGGCGATATGTGGAGCGCGGTTGCAAAGAAGCAATTTGACGTAATCGTGTCGAATCCGCCGTATATCCCCACCGAAGAAGTGTCGAAACTTGATGCTAAAGTGAAAGATTTTGAGCCGAAACTCGCTCTCGACGGAGACGTGGACGGTCTCAAATTCTACCGCATAATCGCAGATAAACTCGACGAACATCTCAAAGAAAACGGCGTGTTGCTCCTTGAATTCGGATACGACCAAGCAGAGAAGATTGCGGAGATTTTTGCAAATTACGACGTCGAGATACTCAAAGACATAGAAGGAAACGATCGTATCGCCGTGGTGAAGAGAAAATGAAAATATCCGACGGTATGCTTGCAAGACTCGATAAAATAAAAGCGCGCTACGTTGAAGTCGGCGAACTTTTGTCAAAGAGCGAAATCATTTCCGATCAGGAAAAATTCCGCGCACTTTCAAAAGAACACAGCGATCTCGAACCTATCGTGGAGATATTCGACAGGTATTTGAAACATAAGAGCGACTTTGACGATCTCGAAGAGATGATTGCAATCGAGAGCGATCAGGATATGAAAGCACTCGAAAAGCAAGAACTTGACGATTTGCGCGAAGATATGGAAAAGGACGGCGCGGATTTGAAAATCGCGCTCCTTCCCAAAGACCCGAACGAAGACAACAACGTTATTATGGAAATACGCGCGGGCGCGGGCGGAGACGAAGCGGCACTTTTCGGCACGGAACTTATGAAGATGTATCGCCACTATGCCGAAAACAATCGCTGGAAAGTGGAAGAAGTCAATATGAATTTCACCGAACTCGGCGGCGCAAAGGAACTCGTTTTTATGATTGCGGGCAAAGGCGCGTGGGGTAAACTCAAATTCGAAAGCGGCGTGCACAGAGTGCAACGCGTTCCCGAAACCGAATCGCAAGGCAGAGTGCATACGTCGACGGTCACCGTTGCGGTGCTTCCCGAAGCGCAGGACGTTGAAGTGAATCTCAACGAAAACGACATCAAAGTGGATACTTATAGGAGCGGCGGCGCAGGCGGTCAGCATGTCAACAAGACGGAAAGCGCGATACGCATGACGCATATTCCGACGGGTATCGTCGTCGAATGTCAGGACGAAAGAAGCCAGATTAAGAACAGAGAAAAAGCTCTAAAAGTGTTAAAATCTCGAGTGTACGATTTCTATCAGTCTCAGGCGCAAAAGGAATACGCCGAAAATCGTCGCGCGCAGGTTGGAACGGGAGACAGAAGCGAGCGTATCCGCACCTACAATTTCCCGCAAGGGCGTGTGACAGACCATAGAATCGGACTCACGCTTTACAATCTCGACAAGTTTTTGCTCGGAGATATGGACGAGATGATTTCCGCATTGCAGATTGCTCTTCAGAACAAGATGCTCGAAAACGTGGAAGAATAAGAAAATATCATACTCTCGTATGATAAAAGCAGAAAAATTTGCATTTTCAAACCGTAAAAGCGCAAGAAAAACACCACTTTCGAAAAAGTGTCGATTTTTGAAAATTGCGGGTTGAAATTGACGGATATATTATATATAATATAAGTACGGAGGTGCTACATGATTAAATTCATCACAGGCGCAAAAGGTACAGGCAAAACCAAAATTATCATCGATATGGCAAACGACAACGTCGAAACCGCAAAAGGCGACATCGTCTTCGTGACGGATACGGACAGATATATGTATTCTCTTCGTTATCAGGTTCGCGTGGTCAACGCCAAACAACTCAAGAAGGGCGACGCACCTATCAGTGAAGAAGCACTCATCGGTTTCATCAAAGGTTTGCTCGCAGGCAACCACGATATAGAAACTCTCTACATCGACGGCGCACACAGAATGCTCGGCAAGACCGTTTTCGAAATGGAAGACTTCTTCAACGACATTCGCGAAGTGGCAAAGAACACAAATACGCAATTCGTGATCACCGTCAGCGAAAACGAAGAAAATTTTCCGGAGTTTCTTCGCAAGTAAGGATCGGTTATGAAATACACCAGCACCAGAAATTCCGAAGTCGAGATTTCTGCGAGCCAAGCGATTGTAAAAGGTATTTCGGATGACGGCGGACTTTTCGTTCCGTCGTCGTTTCCGATTTTAAGCAAAAAAGACTTTGAAGACCTTATCGCGCTCGACTATCCCGCTCGCATCGCAAAAATTCTGTCCCTTTATATGGACGAATTTTCTTTTGACGAATTGTTGGTTTACGCATCGAAAGCATATTCGCGCTTTGACGGAGACGCTTGCCCCGTCGTGAAAGTGGAAGACGGGCTTTTTATGCTCGAACTTTGGCACGGTCCGACTTGTGCGTTTAAGGATATGGCTCTCACGCTGTTGCCTTATCTTTTGCTTGCAAGCAAGCAAAAACTCGGCATAACCGACAAGACGTTGATTCTCACCGCAACGAGCGGAGACACGGGAAAAGCGGCTCTTGAAGGTTTCAAAGACGTTGACGGAACGGAAGTCGTCGTGTTTTATCCCAGCGAAGGCGTGAGCGAAATGCAACGCATGCAAATGGTCACGCAAAAGGGTAAAAATTTGCACGTTTTCGGGATAAAAGGCAATTTTGACGACGCGCAAACCGCCGTGAAGCGTATTTTCACGGACGAAGATGTCGTAAATACGCTAAAAAGCAAAGGCATCGAGATGTCAAGCGCAAACTCCATAAACTGGGGAAGACTTGCGCCGCAAATCGCATATTATATTTCTGCATACTGCGACCTTGTCGACGCGGAAGAAATATCTCTCGGAGACGAAGTGGAATTCGTCGTGCCGACAGGCAATTTCGGCGACGTGCTTGCAGGGTATTACGCTTATCGAATGGGACTTCCCGTGAAAAAGTTCATCATAGCGTCAAACGCAAACAACGTTCTCACCGATTTTTTCAATACGGGCGTTTACAATGCAAAGCGCGATTTTTACAGAACGATGTCGCCGTCTATGGATATTCTCGTATCGAGCAATCTTGAAAGATTGATATACGAGTTGTTCGGCAGAGACGACGAAAAAGTGCGCAAGTTGTATTCAGACTTGAAGACCACCGGAAAATTCGAGATAAATCTCGACGAAGTGGACGTTTCAAAGTTCGAAGCGGGCTGGGCGGACGAAGAAGATACGAAAAACGCAATATCTACATTTTTCGACCTTGACGACTACATTATGGACACGCACACCGCGGTTGCCGCAAGCGTATACAACGACTATTCTTGCGAGACCGACGACGAAACGACGGCGATTATCGTGTCCACGGCAAATCCGTACAAATTTCCCGTTGACGTTCTCGGCGCAATCGGCGGAAGAGAAAAAGACCCGTATAAAGCGATTATGAAACTTTTCAGTCTCACCGCGCTCGACTGTCCCGAAAGTATCTACGAGTTGCAGGGAGCAAGGGAAATTCACACGAGAGTTATCGACCGCTCGGAGACGAAGAAAGTCGTTCTCGAAGTCGCGGATGAAATGAACAGAGAATAAAAACATACAGAACGTACTCATAGCATACGGAAGGTATATTTATGGAAAACGAAAAACAAAAAGTGGTATACAGCGCACTGAAACCGACTGGCGATTTGCAACTCGGCAACTATATCGGCGCACTCAAAAACATGGTCAGATTGCAGGACGATTACAACTGCATTTACACCATTGCAGATATGCACGCAATCACCGTTGACAACGTGCCGGCGGACCTTCGACGTCGCACTTACGATTTTATGGCACTCTTTCTTGCAATAGGGCTCGACCCGGAAAAGAGTATTCTTTTCGTGCAATCGCAAGTGCCGCAACACGCCGAACTTGCCTGGGTGCTCGATTGCAATACGCAATTCGGAGAAGCGAGCCGCATGACTCAATTCAAAGAAAAGAGCCAGAAAGCCCCCGAAAACGTCAATCTCGGACTTTTCACGTATCCTACGCTTATGGCGGCGGATATTCTGCTTTATCAGACGGATCTCGTGCCTATCGGAAAAGACCAGAAACAACATCTGGAACTTGCTCGCGACATCGCTTGCCGTTTCAATTCCAAATATTCGCCGACGTTCGTCGTTCCCGACGGAATTTTCCCAAAACAGGGCGCAAAGATTTTCAATCTTCTCGACCCGACCACGAAGATGGGCAAGACGGACGACAACACCAACGGAGTTATCCACCTTCTCGACAAGCCCGACGATATTATGCGCAAGTTTAAGCGTGCGGTGACGGACTGCGGAGACAGCATCGTCTTTTCCGAAGACAAGCCAGGAATAAGCAACCTTATCACGATATATTCTGTCATCACCGATACGCCTGTCGAAAACGTAGAAAAAGAGTTTGCAGGGGCGTCATACGCCGATTTCAAGACCAAAGTCGGTGAAGCGGTGGTGGAATATCTCCGTCCCATTCAGGAAAAACATGCGTATCTCATGTCGCACAAGGATTATCTCGAAGACGTCATGAGAAACGGTGCGGCGCAAGCAATGCGCATCGCAAACAAGACGCTTGCTAAAGTGTACAGAAAAGTCGGATTTGTGCAAGTCTGATTTTAATGCGCGTTTAATTGACATACTTTAATATGTAACACAGGAGCAAAGAATGTTTGGATACGTGATACCCGACAAACAGAATATGTATATAAAGGATTTCAACGTGTTTCAGGCGTTTTATTGCGGACTGTGCAAGACGCTCGGCGAGACGGGGTCGCAAATCACCAGACTTTGCACCAACTACGACGTGACGTTTTACAACGTGCTTGTCCATTCGCTTGCAAATCTCGACGTGAAATTCGAGCGGAAGTTGTGCGTGTACAACGGCAAGAAAAAAGTCGTCGTTTCAACCGACGAGTTGTCGAAAAAGATGGCGGACATTGCCGTTATGCTTGTTTATTACAACGCAGAAGACGACGTCACCGACGGCAAAAAATCGCGCATACTCATCAAGTGGAGACTCTCCGCTCGCAAGAGAAAAGCGGCAAAACGCTTGCCTGAAATCGACGAGATGATGAAGAAAAGTTTTTCATCGCTCAATGCGCTTGAAAAACAGAAGTGCGACAGCATAGACAGAGTCGCAGACACTTTCGCCACTCTTATGAGAGATATAACTCGCTCTCTCATAAAGACCGACGACGTCATAGACACGTTCACCTACAATCTCGGGCGTCTCGTATATTTGCTCGACGCGGTGGACGACGTTGAGAAAGACCAGAAGAAAAACAGATACAATCCGCTGTTGCTCAATTACGGCGAATGTACAAATAAGCAAGATTATCTTGTCAAAAACGCAGATGAACTGTCGTTTTTGTTGAAATCGACGTATAACAAGATGGTGGGCAGTTACAACGCCATGAACATCGTCAAGTACGAAGGCGTGCTCAGCAACACCGTCTATCTCGGCATAAAAATGCAGATGGAGCGTTTGCTCAAAGGAGAAGAAAAATGCCAACTAACCCGTTTGTGATTCTCGGCGTGGATAAAAACGCAACGCAAAGCGAAATCCTTGAAGCGTACAAACAAAAACGAGCCTATTATCAGGCTCACGTTTTCGACGAAGGAGAAAGCGGCACGCAGGCGGCAAGCATGCTCAATCAACTCGACGACGCATATCAACAGGCTATGGAAATGGCTGTCGAGTCGGCAACCGTTACGGGCGAAGGCGAGTCCGCCTACGAGCAAGTCAAGCAAGCGATTCGTTCAAAAGACATTGAAACCGCGCAAAAACTTCTCGACGATATGTCCTATCGCGGCGCAGAATGGCACTATTATCAATCGGTTGTGTTTTATGAGAAAAACTGGCTCAACGACACGAAAAAACAACTTGAAATCGCGCTTCAAATGGAGCCGCAAAACGAGAAGTATCAACGCGCTCTCGACAACCTGAAAAAGAAAATCGACGGTTCTCGTCCATACGACAAAGAAGGTTCGCAAGGCGTTTACAACGCCGATTCGACTCAAACCGACCGCACCTACACTCAGCGCGACGGCGCGGTTGCAGACGGACTTTGCACTGCTTGTCAGGCACTTTGGTGTGCGGATTGTTGTTGTGAGTGTATGGGCGGCGATCTCATCCGCTGCTGCTAAAAAC
>CALGEU010000200.1 GCA_937881285.1 uncultured Clostridia bacterium
TTGCAGGAAAGAGAGTTCTCGTCACGGCAGGCGGAACGGAAGAGAATATCGACGGCGTTCGCGTGCTTGCAAATCATTCAAGCGGCAAAATGGGCTTTGCCATTGCCCGCGCTGTTGCAGAGCGCGGCGGAAGCGTCGTTTTGGTGTACGGAAACGTATCGGCAGCACCGCCGAATTGCACCGAAAAAGCAATAAAAGTCGTTTCAACGGCGGATATGCTCGACGCGTGCGTGAAAGAGTATGAAGACTGCGACGTTGCTATTATGGCGGCAGCACCTGCAGATTACCGGCTCGAAAAGCCGTTTGACAACAAAGTGAAGGGCGATACGCTCACGCTTACGTTTGTCAAAAATCCCGACATTGCCAAAACACTCGGAGAAAGCAAAGGCGAAAGAAAACTTGTCGTATTTTCTGCGGAAACGGAAAATCTGATTGAAAACGCCAAAGGCAAACTCAAAAAGAAGCACGCCGATTTGGTTGTTGCAAACGACGTCACGCAAAAGGGCGCGGGATTTAACGTGGATACGAACGTTGCGACTATTATAGACAACGACGGCAATTTATTTGAAAGCGGCGAAGTGTCAAAGCGCGCGCTTGCCGATATGATACTCGACAAGGTGCTTGCGTTATGATTCTTGAAGTTATCGTCGACATTTCAAACTCGGACGTTGACCGCACTTTCGACTACGAAGGACCGGACGTCCCGATAGGAAGCCGAGTCGTCGTCGAATTCGGCAAAAAACGCCTTATCGGTTTCGTTATAGGCAAAAAAGATTCGTCCGATTTTTCAAATCTCAAACAGGCAAAATACATAGATTCACCGATAAGTCCCGAGCAGTTGGGACTTATGAACTTTATGCGCAAGACGTACAATCTGCGCTATATCGACGTGATTCGTCTTTTCATTCCGTCAAAACTTCGCGAAGAAAAGGATCCTGAATTTACGAAAAAATTTCTTACCGTCGACGATACGCGTTCTCTTGAAGAACTCAAATCGGTTGTCGGCACGAGAGCACAAAAGCAACTCGACGCACTCGATTTCATTGCGTCCACGGGCGGGCAGTTTCTCACGCTTCTGATAGGCAGATTCGGCGTGAGCGCGATAAACGGATTGAGAGAAAAGGGCGTAGTCGTCGAAAGCGACGTTCACGAGCGTTCGACTCCGCTCGGAACGCTCAAAAAAGAGAAAAAGCACGTCGTTTTGACACCTGCGCAAGCGGATGCGGTCGAGAAAATATCGAACGGAAAAGGCACGTTTTTGCTCCACGGAGTTACGGGAAGCGGAAAAACCGAGATATACGAAACCGTCATCGAACGAGAGATTGCAAATGGAAGAACTGCAATAATGCTCGTTCCCGAAATATCGCTTACTCCGCAGATGCTCGGCTTGTTCAGAGCCAGATTCGGAGACGACGTTGCGATACTCCATTCGGGGCTTAACGACAGCGAAAGATACGACGAGTGGAAAAGGCTCAAAACGGGGGCGGCTCACATCGCAATCGGCGCGAGAAGCGCGGTTTTCGCACCGCTTGAAAACATCGGCGTAATCATAATCGACGAAGAACACGACACGAGTTATTTGTCGGAATCCAACCCCAGATACGACACGAAGACGATTGCAAGTTACAGAGCGAAAGCAAACGATGGCGTTTTGGTGCTCGGTTCTGCGACTCCCGATATGGAGACGTATCTGAAAGCGACGGAAGGCGAGTATCAACTCATAACTCTTCCCGACCGCATATCCAAGCACAAATTGCCCGAAATGGAAATCGTGGATATGACGCAGGAGTTTCGCATGGGCAATCGTTCGCTTTTCTCAAAGGCACTTCAGGACGCGCTCATCGAGACGAAAAACAAAGGCGAACAATCCATGCTGTTTCTCAACCGTCGCGGTTTTGCGTCGTTCATCCGCTGTAAAGAGTGCGGTTACGTTGCAAAGTGCGAAGATTGCGACATCTCGCTTACGTATCACAAAGAAGACAACGAACTTAAATGCCACTATTGCGGAAGACGCTATCACGCGCTCACGAAATGTCCCAACTGTGGCAGCGACCAGATAAAACAGGGCAGAATCGGCACGGAAAAAGTCGTCGAAGAACTCAAAAAACTCATTCCTGACGTCAGAGTGCTCCGCATGGACAACGACACTACCATGCGCAAGGACAGTTATTTCAAGATTTTGTCTGCGTTTGCGGACGGTCAGGCCGATGTGCTCGTCGGCACGCAAATGATTGCAAAAGGGCATGATTTCGGCAACGTCACGCTCGTAGGAATTCTAGAAGCGGACGCGGCGTTGTACTTTTCCGATTATCGCTCAAGCGAGCGAACGTTCCAACTCATTACGCAGGTTGCGGGGAGAGCGGGAAGAGCGGAAAAAGAAGGAAGAGTTATTCTTCAAACCTACGCACCGAAACATTACGTTTTCCGTTTCGGCAAAAACTACGACTATCTCGGTTTTTGGAAGAAAGAAATAAACACGCGTATGGTCACGAAGTTTCCGCCGTTCACGAAAGTTGTGAGAATACTCCTTTCGTCCACGGTTGAACAAGACGTCGTGGATGCGGCTCGCTCGTGCTACAAGGCCGTTCAACAACTTGAAAAAGAAAGCGGCAAATTCGTGTATCTCGGCGCAAGCAAATCGCCGGTCACGCGAATAAACGGGCTTTGCAGATATCAGATTATGATGCGCATAGAGCCTGCTCAATTTGAAAACATAATCGGCGATATTTATAAAATTGCCGACGCAAATAAATCGAAAAAATGCAACGTGTTCGTCGAAATCAATCCCCAAAGCCTGATTTGACGGACGTATAGGTGATAAAATGGCAAAAAGAAATATTGTGAAAGTTCCCGACCCGATTTTGTACAAAAAGTGCAGAGTAGTCGAAAATTTCGACGAAAGACTCTGGACACTTCTCGACGATATGAAAGAAACGCTCATAGAAGCTAACGGCGCAGGGCTTGCCGCTCCGCAGGTCGCAGTGCTCAAAAGAGCGTGCATCGTTGACACGGAAGACGGATTTTTTGAACTTATAAATCCCGTCATCACGTCAACAAGCGGAGAACAGACAGGTCTAGAAGGTTGCCTTTCCGTGCCTAAAAAGTACGGCAACGTGTCAAGACCTATGAAAGTTACCGTAAAAGCGCAGGACAGATTCGGTAAAGAACAAAAACTCACCGTAAAGGGCTTTACGGCGCGCGCTTTTTGCCACGAAATCGACCATCTCGACGGCATTATCTACACGACTAAATGCACCGAGACTTTCGACGAAGAATAATCTTCATCGAAATCTCGATTAACGATACAGGACGAGAATATGAAAATAGTGTTTATGGGCACTCCAGATTTTTCTGCGGTCGTGCTTGAAAAACTCAATTCGGTATATCCGGTCAGCGCAGTCGTTACGGGACTTGACAAGCCTGTCGGTCGCGGATACAATCTTGCGCCGT
>CALGEU010000201.1 GCA_937881285.1 uncultured Clostridia bacterium
CAGATTTCGTCCCACTACGATTTCGTTGTGATTGACGGCGAAGCGGGCATCGAACAGATAAACCGCAGAGTTATGGAAAAAGTGACGCATTTACTTCTCGTCACCGACCAGTCTCAAAAGGGGCGCAACGTCGTTGCAACGATAAAAAAAGTTGCAGACGAACTCGTAATGTACGACAAAGTCGGCGTCGTGCAAAACAGACTGTCAAACGAAGCGTTGCAGCAGAAGCCCGTCGTTGACGGCATAGAAACGCTTGCCTACATCCCTGCCGACCAAAATCTCGCTCTTTGCGATATGAAGGGCGAAAACGTATTTTTCCTTCCGGACGGCTCTCCCCTTGTCGTCGGAGCGAAAGAAGCACTGAAGAAAATAAATATTTTATAGGAGAAATATTGTGCGAGACCTGAAACATCTTATCTACTTTGAGAACTTGTTGGAAAACTCCAACAACGAACTCATCCAACAGGCGCAGCAAGAAGGCAAAAAGGCAATCGGACACGTTTGCTATCAGATTCCCGAACCCCTTCTCAACTTGCCGGGAATTTTCTCGGTGAGATTGCGTGCGCCAAGAACAACCAGCACGGAAATGGGCAACTATTATCTCAGCCCGATTTTCTGCGAAGCGTGCCGAGCCATACTCGAACGCGCTCTCGAAGGCGGATTCAGTTTCCTTGACGGCGTAATCGCTCCCGAAGCGTGCGCTATGATGAACCGTTGCGTAGAGAACATCGAGCATTTGGGCTGCTGCCCTCACGAAGGCTTCTTTGCTTCTTACTGCGACGTGCCCATGAAGAGCGACGACGTGACTTTGAAGCACTACGTTTTGCAGATGCAAGAACATTGCCTTAAACCGTTGCACGAACATCTCGGCATCGATATAAGCGACGCGGCAATCAGAAAAGCGGTTGAAGAACAAAACGAAATCTCCCGTCTCATCACCGAAATCGGCGAATACAGAAAGGAAGAATCTCCGCGCATCACGGGTTACGAATTTGCAATCTTCTGCCTTGCAACCTACTGCTGCCCGAAATATCTCATCATCGACAAACTTCGCGAAACTGCGGAAGAACTCAAAACGAGAGTCCCTGACCCCGTGAGCAAATATCGCGCACGCGTGGCAATGGTGGGAAGCGAAATCGACGACCCGAGTTTCATCAAACTCGCAGAAGACACCGGTCTTGTGGTCGTTGCAGACAGATACTGCTTCGGTTCTTTGCCCGGCAGACAGGAAATCGTGCTCAACGACGAAGAAGACGCGCTCACGCAAGTGTGCAGATACTATATGCAATCGGGTCAATGTCCCCGCTTCCTTAACACCGAAAAAGTGAACGAACGTCACGCGTTCGTCGACAAAATCGCAAAAGAATACAAAGCGGACGGCATCATCATCGAACAAATCAAATTCTGCGACTACTGGGGCTACGGCAGACCCTTTA
>CALGEU010000202.1 GCA_937881285.1 uncultured Clostridia bacterium
TTTTTTTGTGAAATACGGAAAATATCCGCACAAACAGCCTATTGCGCAACACATAAAATATGCACACGGAGACAAAAATGAACGAAACGTTTATGAAAGAAAAACCGATAATACCGCTGGTTGCCAAGATGTCGCTTCCCGTCGTATTGTCAATGATAATCAATGCGCTCTACAACTTTGTGGACAGCATTTTCGTGTCAAAAATCAGCGAAGACGCGATGACGGCGATTTCTCTCGTGTTTCCCGTTCAAAATCTCTCTATTGCGGTGGGCGTTGGCTTTGGCGTAGGCATAAGCGCGGCGGTGTCTTTCTTTATGGGCGCAAAAAAGTTCGATGCGGCAAATCGTTCGGCGGCACTCGGTCTCATTCTCGGCACACTGCACGGAATCATACTTGCGGCAGTAAGCGCAGGCTGTATTGCGCCTTTCGTGAAACTGTTCACGAAAAGCGACGTTATCATAGGTCACGCGCTCGATTATTTTTACGTCGTTGTGGCGTTCGCTCCGATAATCACTCTATCGATGGCTTTTGAAAAATTGCTTCAATCCGTCGGAAAAATGATGTCTACGATGTTCTGTATGATGCTCGGCGCGATTGTAAACATCATTCTCGACCCCGTATTCATATTCGTGGCAGGCTGGGGCGTAAAGGGCGCGGCGGTTGCAACGGGCATAGGTCAAACGCTGTCTCTTATTGCGTACGCAATCATATTCTTCAAAACAAAACACGGCATAAAGGCGAAACTCGGCAAAAAATCCGAAGAGAAAATCGTCAAAAAACTTTATTTCGTCGGCGTTCCCGCAACGCTCAATCTTGCGCTTCCGTCTTTTATGCTTATTGCGCTAAACGGTATTCTAACCGCATTTTCCGAGATATACGTGCTTATTCTCGGCGTATACTACAAGTTGCAGACGTTCCTGTATTTCGCAATCAACGGCGTCGTGCAGGGCATTCGTCCGCTCGTCGGCTACAATCTCGGCGCAGGGCGCGACGACAGAGTTATGGGCATATTCAAGGTCTCTCTCGTCACAAGCCTTATCGTCATGGTCATCGGCACTATTCTGTGTCTTGCCATACCCGACCTTCTCATCGGCATATTCACCGACAATCCGCAAACAATATCCGCAGGCGCAAGCGCGGTGCGCATAATGTGCGCAGGCTTTATCGTGTCTGCGTCGGGCGTTGTGATATGCGGCCTTTTCGAAGGACTGGGAATGGGCGTTCCTTCCCTTATCATTTCGATAATCCGCTACGTACTCATCATTCCCGTTGCGCTCGTGGCAAGCAAAATCGTAGGCGCAAAGGGCGTGTGGCACGCGTTCTGGATAACCGAACTCATAGCGTTTTTCGTATCCTGGATATGCTTCTATTTCTGCTACTACAAGAAAGCGAAAGTCCGCATCGCGGATTTCAAAAAAGAGCAAGAAGCGCAACAAATTTCCGAATAATTTACAGATATTTCCAAATTGATTAACCAAGTCAACCGATTTGTCGAAAAATCGGTTAATTTGTATAACAAAAATCAAAAATACCTTGATTTATAATTCTTTAATTGTTACAATGGCATTGTCTCGTACGCGCGGGCGCATAATGCGTACGCACACAAACGCACGCTTACGGGCGCAGGCGCGGACAATATAAAGGAACTCCCATGAACGAAAACACGAAAATAATTGCAGTTGCCGGAAAAGGCGGCGTAGGCAAAACGTCTCTTGCCGCAGTCATCGTGAAACTTCTTTGCGAAAACTTTCCCGACAAAAAAATACTTGCGGTTGACGCAGACCCTGCCGTGGGTCTTTCCACCGCACTCGGCGTTGACGTCAAAAAGACGATTGACGACGTGAGAAAGGAAGCGGTTGACGCGACGCAAAACGGCAAAATGTCCGTAATCGAGATTCTCGGCAATGCGGAATATTCAATAGAAGAAGCCACCGTGACGAAAAACGGTTTCTCTTTTATCGCGATAGGCAGACCCGAAAGTGCGGGGTGCTATTGCAAAATCAACACCTATCTCAAAGACGTAATCAGTCAGATTTCGTCCCACTACGATTTCGTTGTGATTGACGGCGAAGCGGGCATCGAAC
>CALGEU010000203.1 GCA_937881285.1 uncultured Clostridia bacterium
TTTGTTCGGATGAAGAACAAGAAAACACCCATCCGAAACAAAACCCAACGTACATGTAGTACGTGATTTTGGAGCATGTTGCGCCTGTAATCATATATAATTCTTATTAATCTCATATTTGAATGAAGAGCAAGGAAAAGCCACTTGTCCGCACCCATAGTACATTTCGTACATGTTGTTTTATCCTAAAAAACTATTGCAATATTATTAAGGCATTATTCAGATGAAGAACAAGGAAACACCCATCCGAAACAAAACCCAACGTACATGTAGTACGTGATTTTGGAGCAGATGGGTGTTGACGCAGTTATTCGCTGAATAATGCCTTAATCGACCCATTCAAATTCGATGTCGCCGATAACAACAGTATCCCCTTCCTTCATGCCGCGCTTTTTAAGTTCGGCAATAACTCCGCGGTCTTTAAGGACTTTCTGGAAGAATGCGAAGGAATCTTGAGATGATATGGTGACGTTTTGAATGAGAAAGTCAACGAGTCCGCCGTCAACGAAGAACGAACCGTCGTCAAGGCGGGATATGGTGAATCTTTGGTCGGTTTTGGGTTCGAGTTCAAAGGTTTCGTCACGCTCGATGCGAGAAGGCGGTGGAAGTTCGTCCACTTTCTCTTTCATGACTTTGAGAAGTTCGTCAATGCCCTGATGAGTGAGTGCGGATACGACGTAAACCTTTTTGCCGATTGCTTTTTCAAACTTTGCGACTTCGTCGGGATCGGTGAGAAGATCCGCTTTGCCCGCAACGACGATTTGCGGTATCTGCGCCAGTTTTTCGCTGTAAGTCGCAAGTTCCGCATTGATTTTGTTGTAGTCGTCAATAGGATCTCTGCCTTCACTTCCGCTTATGTCTACGACGTGAACGATAAGGCGCACGCGTTCGATATGGCGCAAGAAATAGTGACCGAGCCCCGCACCTTCGCTTGCGCCTTCGATAAGCCCCGGAATATCCGCAATGACGAAACTTTCATCGTACATCTGCACGACGCCGAGATTCGGATTTATCGTCGTGAAATGATAGTTTGCAATCTTCGGTTTTGCCGACGTCAACACGCTAAGAAGCGTGGATTTGCCAACGTTCGGGAAACCGACGAGACCGACGTCCGCAATAGTTTTGAGTTCGAGCGTAACTTGATGTTCTTCTGTCGTTTCGCCTAGTTGCGAAAAAGACGGCGCTTGGCGTTTTGCGTGTGCAAATCTGTTGTTGCCTTTGCCGCCGCGACCGCCCTTCAACGCAACGAAGGTTTCGCCGTCGTCAAACAAATCGCAGATGACCTTTCCGCTTTCCGTGTCGCGAATGACAGTGCCGACAGGCACTTTGATGATAAGCGGCGGAGCGGATTTGCCCGTGCAATTCTTTGCTTCGCCGTCGCCGCCGTTTTGTGCGCGATAAAACTTTTGAAATTTGAAATCGATAAGTGTGTTTATTTCCTTATCCGCAACGAACACGACGTCACCGCCGTTGCCGCCGTCACCGCCGTCCGGTCCGCCGTTTGGAACGAACTTTTCGCGGTGAAAAGACACTTTGCCGTTGCCGCCGTTGCCTGCTTTTATAAATATTTTTACGTAATCGAGAAACATTTGTTTCACCTTCCTTTGCCGATATCGGCGGGAATTTTGTCCGAGTCAAATCGATTTGCGCATTTGTTCAAACGCAATTTCAATTTGACAATTGTTTGCTGTTTAATATGATTTTTCTTCAATACAATTCTAAATTTTGCACATTTTTAGAATTGTTATCGCGTTTAGACGCATTTATTCTGCGCATATTTTATTTTGCGCTGTCTTTCGCAAATTCATCGAGAATTGCTTTTGCGGAACGTTTTCCTGCACCCATTGCAAGAATTACGGTTGCCGCGCCCGTCATTGCGTCGCCGCCGGCATACAATTTATCGACATTGGTTTTTCCGTTTTCGTCGGCGACGATAGTCCCCTTCTTCGACGTTTCGAGAGACGGGAAACTCTTTTTGATTATCGGGTTCGGAGTCGTGCCGAGCGCAACGATAATCTGGTCACATTCAATCTCGAATTCGCTTCCTTTTATTTCCACAGGACGTCTTCTTCCGCTTGCGTCGGGCTCACCGAGTTGCATGCGAATGAGCCTTGCCCCCTTGACGTTGCCGTTTTCGTCTCCGAGAATTTCAACGGGATTGACAAGCAAATCAAACTTTACGCCTTCTTGCTCGGCATGTTCGATTTCTTCCGCCCTTGCAGGCATTTCTGCACGCGAACGGCGGTAAACCAGCGTGACTTCGCTTCCGAGTCTCAAAGCGGTTCTTGCAGCGTCCATCGCAACGTTGCCCGCCCCGACGACAACCGTGCGTTTTGCCCTGCGTATGGGCGTGACGCTATCGGCCTTGTACGCTTTCATAAGGTTGACTCTCGTGAGATATTCGTTTGCAGAATACACGCCGTTGAGATTTTCGCCCTTGATGTGCATAAACATGGGCACGCCTGCGCCGCTTGCAATAAACACCGCGTCGTATTCTTCGAGCAATTCTTCAACGAACACGCTCTTTCCGACGACTACGTCGGTTTCTATTTTCACTCCAAGCGACTTCACTCCGTCAATCTCCTTTTTCACGAGAGATTTCGGAAGTCTGAATTCCGGAATTCCGTATACGAGCACCCCGCCCGCTTCGTGCAACGCTTCGAATATCGTCACGTCGACACCTGCGCGAGCAAGGTCCGCACTGCAAGAAAGTCCTGCAGGCCCCGAACCGACAACCGCAACGCGCTTTCCTATCGGCGTAGCAACGTCGAACGAAATCAAATCGTTTTCGTGAGCAAAATCGGCAACGTAGCGTTCAAGATTGCCGATTGCGACGCTTCCGCCGAGTTTTTCACGGCGTACGCAATATTTTTCGCATTGATTTTCCTGCGGACATACTCTTCCGCAAACCGCAGCGAGATTGTTGTCTGCTTTCAGAATTTTTGCCGCGCCCGAAACGTCTCCTTCTCTCACCTTTGCGATGAAATCGGGAATATGCACTCCCACGGGGCAACCGCTCATGCACGGAGCGTTTTTGCAATTCAGGCATCTGTCCGCTTCGGCTTTTGCAAGTTCGTCCGTATAGCCGAGCGCAACTTCGTCAAAGTTGTTTTTTCGCTCAGATGCGGATTGAGTTGGCATAGCGTGTCTTTCAGTCCTGACCATATTCTCTCCTTAAATTGCACAAATGCGCTTGTTCCTGCTCTTTGTACGTCTTTGAGCGTAATATCGCTTCGTCGAAATCGACGAGATGTCCGTCAAATTCGGGACCGTCTATGCACGCGTACTTCGTATCGCCGCCGACGGTCAAACGACAGCAACCGCACATACCCGTGCCGTCCACCATCATAGAATTCATGCTGACCACGGTGTCTATGCCAAGTTCTTTCGTGAGCGCACACACCGCTTTCATCATAGGAAGCGGACCGACTGCAAACACGCAATCGTATTTTTTTCCGTCCGAAACGAGTTTTTTGAGTATATCCGTGACATAACCTTTGTTTCCGTTTGAACCGTCGTCGGTTACGAGATACAGATTGTCGCAATTTGCCTTGAACTCGTCAACGTACATCAAAAGGCTTTCGTTTCTTGCGCCTACGATAACGTCAACGCTTATTTTGTCGGAATACAATTGCTTCGCCTGCGGAAAAATGACTGCCGTACCTATGCCGCCGCCGACCAGACATACGTTTTTGTATTTGCTCAAATCGGTTGCGTTTCCGAGCGGTCCTACGAAGTCGGCAAGACAATCTCCGACGTTCATGTGCGACAATTTGAGCGTCGTATAACCGACTTCCTGCACGAGAATGGAAACAGTGCCGTCGGCGCGCGAATAATCGCATATAGTAAACGGCACGCGTTCTCCGTTTTCGTCCGTGCGCAAGATTATAAACTGTCCTGCAAGACAGTGTTTTGCAACCATAGGCGCGTATACGACGTACTCGTGGACGTTTGCCGCAAGTTGTTTTTTTGAGATAATTTCAAACTTCTTCATGATGATTTTCAAGCCGTGGCTGTTATTTTGTTAGTTTTCGATAATATTCGCAGTATGCACGCAGTCCGCAATTTGCGCAATCCGGTTTTTGCGAGTGACAAACGTATCGTCCCTGAAATATCAGCAGATGATGCAGTTTTGACCACTTTGACTCGTCAAACGCTTGCATAAGTGCCTGCTCGGTCTGTTCGGGCGTTTTGGTGTGAACGAGTCCTATCCGGTTTGCGACTCTGAAAACGTGCGTATCCACCGCAATAGCGTTTCCGCCGTACGCTTCGCTGTACACGACGTTTGCGGTCTTTCTTCCGACGCCGTGAAGTTTTTCAAGTTCGTCGCGCGTCGCGGGCATTCCGCCTGCTTCCAGCACGCTCAGACTTATGGACTTTATCGCTTTCGCTTTATTATGATAAAATCCGCAGGAAAATATATGCTTTTCAATCTCTTCCAAATCCATAGCAACAAACGCTTCGGGCGTGTTTGCGATTTTGAAAAGTTCACTCGTGACTTTGTTCACGCGCTTATCCGTGCATTGAGCGGACAAAACCACCGCTATAAGCAACTCAAACGGCGTCGTGTAGTCGAGTTCACACTTCGCGTCGGGATGCATTTTGCACAGTATATCGAATATTTTCTCATTCGTCTCGGTCATAGCGCAATTATGCCACAAAAAACACGGATTTGCAATAGTTTGCGCGCATACGCAAGAATAACTTTTATTTTTACAAAAGCATATTTGCAAAAATTCCGCCGTATCCCTATGCATAGTCGCATTCTATATTTTATCTTGCGCGACAATATGCGCACGATAATAACGTTCGACTCACCTTAAACCACATCGTTTTTATATTTTCGTTTCATTAAAGGCGGAGAAAAAGCACGCAAAGCGTGCTTTCAAGCGGATATGCTCTTCAAGGTTGTTTCAAGGTTCAAAGCCTGATTGCGTTGCCGTTTTGCGAGAAATAATAAAATCCGACTGCCGACGGATAACGTCCGCGCGACAACACCGCCTTTGCCTGTCCCATATCCTTTGCAAACAGTTTCACCGACAATCCGCAACCTACGCCTGCCGACGACGGCGTGTTGATGAGTTTGCAAGTCACGCGATAGGACGTCATTTCTTCATAAAAACGCACGGCTTCTTGCCTTGAGCGGAACGCCACGAAAAATTCTCTCATATCTTACCCCCGAAATTATATGTATCCGCTCTCAAATTAATATATTGCAAAAGCACATTTTTGGTGCGCGCGAGCATAGATTGCTTAATGTAATGATATACCTTGACAACGCAGCAACATCGAGATTCAAGCCAAAGTGCGTGATGAACGCGCTTCTGTTCGATTTGGCGCACTCGGCAAACGCTGGGCGAAGCGGTCATTCCGAATCAATCGCAAAAACGATACTTATCGACGATTGCCGCACTTTTTTGCTTTCAAAACTTGCAAGCGCCGATGAATTCGACCTTGTGTTCACAAAAAACTGCACCGAAGCGCTCAATCTTGCGATTTTCGGATTTTTGCAAGCGGGAAATAAGGTTGTCACGACCAAAAACGAACATAATTCCGTGTTGCGTCCGCTTTTCAAAATGAAAAAAGACGGCTTGATAAATCTTGAAATTGCGGATACGACAGACGACGGACATATCGATTACGAAGATTTGAAAGAAAAATCGAAAGGCGCAAAACTCATAGCGGCAGGCGGCGCGTGCAACGTTACGGGCGCAGTTGCCGACGTTGAAAAAATTGCCAAAACGGCAAAAGATTGCGGTGCAAAACTGCTTATCGACGGAGCGCAAAGCGTGCCGATAATAGATTGTGACACGTCGTGCGCGGATATGATTGCAATCCCTGCGCACAAAGGTTTGCACGGAGTGCAAGGCGTCGGCGCACTCGTCGTGAAAAAGGACGTTACACTTAGACCGCTTTTGTACGGCGGAACGGGAGCAAGGTCAAACGAACTTACTCCAAACGTTCAAATGCCCGAATCCTTTGAAGCAGGAACGCAATTCACAGGCGGAATATCCGCACTGTGTCAAGGTGCGAAATGGACTTACGACAATCTGTCTGCAATAAGAAAAAACACGTTTAGAATATCGAAAAATCTCGAAAAGATTTTGAAAGACGCAAATGCGACGATTTATACGCACGACTTTGAAACGGGAGTCGTAAGTTTCAATTTTTCTTCTGTTGACAGCGGATTTATCGCAGACGAATTGAATGAATACGACGTGTGCGTGAGAAGCGGACTTCACTGCGCTCCGCTCGTTCACGAAAGAATGGGAACGGCAACGCAAGGCGCGGTGCGTGCAAGCGTGGGCTGCGACACTACAGACAATGAAATCAACATGTTTGCAAACATTCTAGACAAGATATTGCGGAAAATCAAATAAGGCATGCGAAATACGTAACGCAAACATTAAGTAAAACAAAAATCCGAAGTTAGAAAAGAGAAATTCAACTCTTAAAGTAATAATTAAAACGGCGCAACGTTGCGCCGTTTCGCTTTTCAGCGATAACAAATATCGTTCATTAAAACAGATTGTTCAATTTGTAAAACGCAAACATATAAAAGATAATTTTACGTTCACAGTTGCAAAATTCTTATATCGTTTTTCAAAATCGCCTTGTTTAGAACACCTATTTTCGCCTGATACGGAGTAAGTTTGCGATATTTTTGACAAAGAAGACAACACGCACCTGCAACGTACGGAGCACTGACCGAAGTTCCGCTCATTTTTCCGTATGTTCCGCCAACCTGAATACCTGCAACGTCGACGCCTTGCGAATAAACGTCGGGTCGGTACGCTCCGCCGTAATATCCGCGCGACGAAAAAGACGCTACGTTCAAATTCTTGTCCACCGCACCGACAGAAATGACTTCGGTGCTTATCGCAGGCGATTTCAAAGAACCTATGCCGCTGTTGCCCGAAGCACAAACGACGATAAGTCCGCTTCTTGCAAGCATTTCAACGCCTATTTTGAGCGGGTCGGCATATTCGAGCGGTTCTGCGCCGAAACTCATGCACACAACTCTTACGTCGTATCTTCTGAAATTGTCGAAAAGCCATTGCATGCCGTCGAGAATTTTGAATGTTCCGCTTTCACCGCTGTCGTCGATGACTTTCACTCCGACGATATTTGCCTTTGGAGCAACGCCTGCGGTCTTCCTTGCCGAAGCGTTTCCGTTGCCTGCCGCAACTCCGGCAACGAACGTGCCGTGGCCGTTATCGTCGTAAGGCTCGTCGCTTTCGTTTATCATATCCACGAAATGAACGATTCTTTCTCTCGGCACGGACAAATCGAGATGCGGAGACACTCCCGTGTCCATTATGCAAAGCGTAACTCCGCTTCCGTCAAGCGACTCGTCAAACGTCGGTACGGGTGAAAACAATCCGCTGTTTGAAACGTTTTGTCTCTCATACCCACCGTTTTGTAGCGTTAGATTGCCTAAATCGTCACAATCTTTTTTTTCACTCTTTTGTTCGTTCGTGCCGTCGGTCAATCCGCTTTTGTCTTCGTCGTCGCTCAAAGCAAGGACTTTGTTTTGAGCCGTGACGTACTCGACTTCCTGCATTCTTTCAAGTTTTACGGCGTCTTTAAGACTGCATTTTATCGCAACCGAGCGTATGAACGGGTAAAGTCCGCAAACGTCGAAATTCCGCTCTATGTAGCCTAAATGAAGCGGATTTCTCACTCTCACAAGTGCGTCTGCACTTTCGTTTTCACACAACGTGGTCACAACTCCGCCCGATATCTTCGACCGTGCGGACAGACGACTTATTATGTTTTTGTCAATCTTGTCCATATCACCCCTTGAGCATATCTATAAGCGCACGCATACGTTCTCGTTGCTCGGCGTTCAACATCGCGCTCGTTGCCGAATACAGCCTTTCGAGCGAGTCAACGTCAAACGTTCCGTCCGCTTTCATTTTGGACACGAGCGACGATAGTTCCCCCATAAGTTCCTGCTCGCTTTTCCCCTGAAATCGCGCATAGGCATTCATCGCGTCGTCATAATTTGCACCGTTCACGCTCGCCCCGTCATTTTGCCGTCCTTTGTTTTCGAAGTTGTCGGAAGAAAAATTTCCGCCCATGCCGTTATATTGATAAAAATTCATACTCTCTCCTTTCACATTCAATATATGAGCGCATATTATGGTTGTGACAAGGTGAAATATGAATTTTGACGTAAACACAATCGCATCTTTGATGCAAGCAATGCAAAAGCCGCCTGCAAACGACGTAAAACGCGATACTCCGCAATCTGCGCCGAAAAACGAGCGTGTGAACGACGTTTCTCCTTTCTGCGCGCAAAACGGACTTGGCGAGCAAATCCGCATAAACACGGACGAAAGCGGCGAACAGAAAAACGCTTTTGCCGATATAATGGGCAATCTTGCAAAGCAAAATCCCATGTTCTCGCTTGTAAGCGCAATGCAAGGCGGAAAAGGCGATATGTCTTCTCTTCTTCCGCTCGTTATGTCGCTTATGCAGTCCAAAAAGCCTAAAAAGGAAGAAAAAAACGGCACGAACGTTGAAAACGACGTTCCATCTTCCGAGAGTCGTTCGGAAAGCAATTCCGAACAAGCCGAAAACGTCTCAAAGGATTGCGAAAATATCGAAAAAGAAAAAACGCAACGAGACGTTTTTGCTCCCGTTGCGTTTGCAGGTTATGAAATTGTGTCAAAACTGTGCGCTTTGATGAAACTCTCTCGATGAGTTACATATACAAAGCGTCTTTATAAATCGGATATTCGTCGCAAAGAGCGATTGCGCGCGCCTTGACGTCTTCGATTGCTTCTTCTCTGCCTTCCACGACGTCCGCAATCATATCCGCGATTTTCACCATATCGTCTTCTTTCATTCCGCGAGTGGTGACTGCCGGCGTGCCGACTCTTATACCGCTCGTCAGAGACGGCGGAAGCGGTTCGTTGGGAACGGAATTCTTATTTACGGTGATATGCGCTTCGTCAAGCCAGGTTTCGAGTTGCTTGCCGTTGACTCCGCTTCCCGTGAGATTGACGAGCATCATATGATTGTCCGTGCCGCCGCTTACGAGTTTTATTCCGCGTTCCATAAGGCGATTTGCCATTGCTTTCGCGTTTTTGACGATTTGAATCTGATATTCCTTAAACTCGGGGGAAAGCGCTTCTTTAAAAGCGACCGCCTTTGCAGCGATTATGTGCATGAGCGGACCGCCCTGACTTCCCGGGAAAACCGCCTTGTTTATACGTTTTGCAATCTCTTCGTCGTCACACATAATGAGACCGCCGCGCGGACCGCGCAAAGTCTTGTGCGTTGTAGACGTAATGACGTGAGCGTATCCGACGGGGCTTTGATGCACACCCGCGACGATAAGTCCCGCAACGTGCGCAATATCCGACATAAGGTATGCGCCCACTTCGTCTGCAATTTCTCTGAAACGCTTATAATCTATTTCTCTTGGATACGCGCTTGCTCCGCAGACGATAAGTTGCGGCTTGCATTCCAGTGCGATTTCACGCACCTTGTCGTAGTCTATGCGTTCGGTCACGGGGTCTATGCCGTATCCGACGCAGTTGAACAACTTGCCGCTCATATTCACTTTTGCGCCGTGCGTGAGATGTCCGCCGTCGGCAAGCGTCATTCCGAGAATGGTGTCTCCGCTCTTCAAAAGCGCGTAATACGCCGCAAAGTTTGCGTTTGAGCCGCAATGCGGTTGTACGTTGGCGTATTTCACACCGAAAAGTTGCTTCGCACGCTCTATTGCAAGTTGCTCCGCAACGTCCACGTACTCGCAACCGCCGTAATAGCGTTTGCCCGGATAACCTTCCGCATACTTGTTGGTGTAGAAAGTTCCTGCCGCCGCCAAAACCGCTTCGGAAACGATGTTTTCGCTTGCTATGAGTTCGAGATTGTGTTGCTGACGTTCAAATTCTTTGAGCATAGACTCGTACAATTCGCCGTCGACTTCTTTTATGCTTTTAAGGTCTATCATTCGTAAATCTTCCTTTTGCGGTTTTGCTTTTTTCAGCAGTATTTGTCAAGCACTTCTGCGATTTGCATTTTAAGGCGATAGCCGATGAGTTTTTCTTTCACTTCGCCGTTCACGAAAACGAAAAGCGCAGGAATCGACATAATACCGAAACGCTCTGCAAGGTCGGGATTTTCGTCAACGTCGACCTTTCCCACGACCGCTCTGCCTTCGTATTCTTTTGCGATTTCTTCAACGTTCGGAGCTAGCATTTTGCAAGGTCCGCACCACGTCGCCCAGAAATCTACCAAAACGACGCCGTTTTTGATTGTTTCGTCAAAATTGTTATTATTTAAAATAAGTTCCATAATAAACTCCTGATTTTATTGTTTGTTGTTTTCGATATAGTCTTGCGCGGTTGCAGGACAAATGCTCTTCATACGCGGACTGAAACCTTTCTTCTTGCGTATGACGAATTTGTCGAGAAGAATTGCAATCGCAAAACCTATTATAAGTCCGCCGAGAGCCATAAGCACCTGCGCTAGTTCGTTTATGAGCGTTCCTACGCCTATGCCGACGCCGATGAGAACGAGCGGAATGACGTAGACGATAGCCGCCGCAGTAAGCACGTATCTTTCGCCCATTTCAACTTCCACAAAGTCTCCCACGTTTGCGCCGAGCGTGTTTTCAAGCGTCACTTCGACTTTCATTGTGTCTTTAGTGACGGCGCACATGTGGCATTTGTCGCACGCGCTGTGACGCTCGAATTGCACCGTGGCTTTATTGCCTTTGATTTTTGAAACTACTCCGCGTTCGGTCATTTTGCAAAATACTCGCAAAGTTTTGCGATTTCGACCTGTTCGGTCGTTCCGATTTTCATATCCTTGACGTTGACGACGCCTGCCGCAAGTTCTTCGTCGCCGATTACGACTACGTTCTTAACACCCGTGCGGTCTGCGTATTTCATCTGCGCTTTCACGCCCCTGTCCATAATGTCCGTCTCGGCTTTCACGCCTGCGTTGCGAAGGTCTCTGACGAGTTTTCTTGCAAAATCCTGCGCCTTTTCGCCAAGCGGTGCGATATACACGTCCATAGTCTCTTCTTCCGCTTTGAGATTGTTCGTGTTTTCAAGAACGAGAAGCAATCTTTCAAGACCGAGACCGAATCCGACTGCGGGAGTTGGCTTTCCGCCGACTTCTTCGACGAGATTGTTGTATCTTCCGCCGCCGCAAACCGTGCCCTGCGCGCCTATATCGGTGGATATAAACTCAAAGACCGTGCGAGTGTAATAATCGAGACCGCGCACGATGCCGGGATTGACCTTGAACGAGATGCCGAGAGACGTCAATATCTCCTGCACCTTTTCAAAGTGCGCTTTGCAATCGTCGCAGAGATAATCCGTGATTCTCGGAGCGTTCTTCACGATTTCTTTGCACTTTTCTTCTTTGCAGTCGAGAATACGAAGCGGATTCTTATCGAATCTCGCCTGGCATTGACCGCACATAAGGTGCAGATTTGCGCCTATGTACTCTTTTAGAGCCTTGTTGTATTCCGCGCGGCATTTTGGACAACCGATGCTGTTTACGTTGAGTTCGAGTTCTTTAAGTCCGACTCTTCTCAAAAAAGTCGAAGCAAGAGAAATGACTTCCGCGTCTGCGGCAGGAGAATCGCTTCCGTAGCACTCGACGCCGAATTGATGGTGTTCGCGAAGTCTGCCGTTTTGCGGTTTTTCATAGCGGAAAATGCTTGCGATGTAATACGCTTTCATAGGCATTACGCCCTGATGCAAACCGTTTTCGATAAAGCAACGCGCAACGCCTGCCGTGCCTTCGGGGCGAAGCGTCATGCTTCTTCCGCCCTTGTCGTCGAAAGTGTACATTTCTTTCGTCACGATGTCGGTGGTTTCACCCACTCCGCGAAGGAAAAGTTCGGTATGCTCGAACATTGGCGTGCGGATTTCTTTGAATCCGAATTCGCTCGCAACTTCTCTTGCGACGCCTTCGACGTAATGCCATTTGTATGCTTCTTGCGGCAACATGTCCTTTGTGCCTTTGGGTATGTTTATCATCTTTGTCCTTCTTATTTCGTTTCCGATACCTTTCGCATCAGATAATATAACGTCTGAGATTTCTTTCTTTGAGATTTGCGCTAAGGTGTGCTTCGACGTACGTCTTGTCAATGTTGATTTCCTTCGTCACGTTGTCGTCCGCTTCGTAAAGCACGTCTTTAAGCAGAGATTCGAGCACGGCGTGCAGTCTGCGCGCGCCGAGATTTTCGCTGTTTTCGTTCTCTTCGAACGCCACTCTCGCAATCTCGTCAATCGCTTCGTCCGAGAAGTTGAGAGATACGCCGTCTACGCCGAGAAGTTCTTTGTATTGTTTGAGCACGGCGTTGTCGGGCTCGGTGAGAATACGCACGAAATCGTCTTTCGTGAGATTGTCGAGTTCCACGCGAATGGGGAATCTGCCCTGAAGTTCGGGGATAAGGTCTTCCATACGCGAGATGTGGAACGCGCCCGCCGCAATGAACAAAATGAAGTCCGTGCGAATTGCGCCGTATTTGGTCTGAACGGTGCTTCCTTCAACGATGGGCAGAATGTCTCTTTGCACGCCTTCGCGAGATACGTCGTGACCTTTCTGTCCGTTGTCGTTGGTTGCGATTTTGTCGATTTCGTCAAGGAACACTACGCCGTCCTGCTCTGCTCTTTGCAATGCTTCCTGCGTGATTGCGTCCTGATCCACCATTTTTTCCGCTTCCTGATTGACCATAAACTCCATCGCCTGCTTGACGGTGAGTTTTCTCTTTTTCACGGGTGCTTTGCCCATCATTCCGCCGAATATAGATCCGAGATCGATTTCGTTGCCGGGAGCGTTGCCCGGTTGCAGTTGAATGGGTTTGGGCTGTTGACGGATTTCCATCTCGATCGTGATGCCGTCAAGGTGTCCGGCGCGGATTTCCTGCAACAGTTCTTCGCGAAGTTGCGCGTCGCTCTTTTCGGTTGCGCCTGCCGCGTTTTTGCGGATGGGAAGCAGGATTTCGCAGAGTTTGTTCTCTGCAATTTCCGTCGCCTTGGGCATAACTTCTTTGAATTTCTCGTCTTTGACGAGACGAATGGAAACTTCCACGAGATCGCGGATGATGCTTTCAACGTCTCTGCCGACGTAGCCGACTTCGGTGAATTTCGTCGCTTCCACTTTCACGAAAGGCGCTTTGACCACTTTTGCGAGTCTTCTTGCGATTTCCGTCTTACCGACGCCCGTCGGGCCTTTCATAATGATGTTTTTCGGCGTGATTTCTTCTCTCATTTCTTCGGGAAGTTTGCTTCTTCTGTATCTGTTGCGAAGAGCGATAGCCACCGCCACTTTTGCGTCGTGCTGACCGATGATGTATCTGTCGAGTTCAGCGACTATTTGTTTTGGAGTCATAACGTTGTTGTCCATTATTCTTTCTCCTTGTCAAACCGTTTCGACCGTGATGTGGTCGTTCGTGTACACGCAGATTTCGCTTGCGATTTTCAGTGCGCGCGTTGCGATTTCTTTTGCGCTCAAATCGGTTGCGGACGCAAGTGCGCGTGCCGCCGCAAGCGCATAGTTTCCGCCGCTGCCGATTGCCACGATTCCGTTTTCGGGTTCGATGACTTCACCCGTGCCCGAAATGACGTAGATGCTGTTGTGGTCTGCCGCGATGAGCAACGCTTCGAGTTTTCTGCCGCCCTTGTCGTTTCTCCAAAGTTCCGCAAGTTCGACAGCCGCTCTCATAAGATTGCCGCTGTATTTTTGAAGCATTGCTTCAAATCTTTCGGACAATGCAAACGCGTCCGAAACCGAACCTGCAAAGCCGACCACCACTTTTTCGTTGTAAATACGTTTCACTTTGACGGCGTTGCCTTTCATGATGACGCTTTCGCCCATCGTGACCTGACCGTCTCCCGCAACTGCGGTTTCGCCGTTTCTTCTCACGGCGCAAATTGTAGTTCCGCGAAATTCTATCATTGTGTTCTCCTTATCTTTGTGAAGTGCTTTTCACTTCCGTTTCCGATAATCTATCGGCATATTCTGCGAGCAATAATGCTCATATTGTAACCTTATTTTTGATTTTTTATAGCGTCTATCGACCTGTCGTGATACGCCTGTTTGCGTTTTTGCTTGTCTCTGAATCCCGTAATCGGCGGCAATATGCCGAAATTTGCGTTCATAGGCTTGAAATCAAGCGCGCGAGTGGATACGTACCTGCAAAGCGAGCCGATTATCGTCACGTCG
>CALGEU010000204.1 GCA_937881285.1 uncultured Clostridia bacterium
TCGTTCTTCACCATCTCGCTGTCGGTGTCGTTGTAGCGGCGCATAAGATTTTTTGCCACGCCTTCGTAACTTGCGTGATAGAAACCGCTGAACGTGCGAGAGTTGTATTCCATAGGAATACGGTCTCCGTCGTTGCCGTAGAAAATGATGTCGAGAACGTTTTGCGGCAAATCTTTGAGCGGAGTATCCATAGAAAATCCGTACGCCTGCGAAAGCGCGCGGAATTGCATTTGGGACATGTGTCCCGCGTCCCAACCGCTGACTTTTATCGCACCGTCTTTGAGCGACTTGTTCCAGTCGGTGACGAGCAGATTGACGTCTATTTCGTTGCGGAAACCGAGACCGCCGCACTCGGGGCATGCGCCGTACGGATTGTTGAACGAGAAAAGTCTCGGCGTGAGTTCTTCAAAAGACAACTCGCAATCTGGGCAAGCGTACTTTGTGGAATAAAGCACTTCTTCTCCGTCAAAATCGGCAATCACAAGCCCTTCGGACAATTTTATCGCACTTTCGATTGCGTCCGAAATACGTCTTTGCGCGTCGTCCTTGACGACGATACGGTCTATGACGACGCTTATCGTGTGCTTAATGTTTTTGTCAAGCGTAATCTCTTCGTCCAGAGTGTAATTGACTCCGTCCACGCGCACACGCACGTATCCTGCGCGTTTAAGTTGTTCGAGTTCCTTGCGATATTCGCCCTTTCTGCCGCGAACGATAGGTGCGAGAAGTTGAAGTTTCGCGCCCGTGCGTTCCATGATTCTGTCGCATATCTGGTCAACGGTCTGACGCTCTATCTCTCTGCCGCATTTTGGGCAATGGGGAGTGCCTACTCTCGCAAACAACAGTCGCAAATAGTCGTATATTTCGGTGACTGTACCCACGGTTGAACGCGGATTGTGCGAAGTGGTTTTTTGGTCTATTGAAACTGCCGGAGAAAGCCCTTCGATGTAGTCGACGTCGGGCTTTTGCATCTGTCCCAAAAACATGCGCGCGTAACTTGAAAGACTCTCGACGTATCTTCTCTGTCCTTCCGCAAAGATAGTGTCGAAAGCAAGCGACGATTTGCCGCTTCCCGAAAGTCCCGTAAACACCACGAGTTTGTCGCGCGGTATCTCGACGTCGATGTTTTTAAGATTGTTTTCTCTTGCGCCTTTTACGAAAATCTTGTCCATATATCGTTCTTCTTTTTCGTTTTTCTCTATGTATAAAGTCTTTGTATTTTTCGTGTTTTGTTGCGTGTGTGCGTCCTGTATTTTCCGCAAACGGTGATTTTTCTATGCGGACGACTACAAGACTTAACTCAACTTTTTGATTTGTTTTTTAAGTTCGTTCATCTCGTCGCGAAGTGCAATCGCCTTTTCGAAATCAAGCCGTTCTGCCGCAACCGACATAAGCCCTTTGAGACGTTCAACTTCCTTAATCATATCTTTAACGCTCAAATTTTCTTTCTTAACTTCCTTTTTGGTGATTTCAAGAGAATTCTTTATCGTGCTGACGACGGTCTTCGGCACTATGCCGTGAGCCTTGTTGTACTCGTCCTGAATCTTTCTTCTGCGCATGGTTTCGTCATAGGCTTTCTGCATGCTTTGCGTCATCGTATCAGCATACATGACAACTCTGCCTTTGTCGTTTCTTGCCGCACGACCGATAGTCTGAATAAGCGCCGATTCACTTCTCAAAAAGCCTTCCTTATCCGCGTCGAGAATCGCAACGAGTTGCACTTCGGGAAGGTCGAGACCTTCTCTTAAAAGGTTTATGCCGACAAGCACGTCAAAGTCGCCTTCTCTGAGTCCGCGCACTATGTCGATACGTTCGAGCGTGTCTATATCCGAGTGCATATAGCGCACCCTGATTCCCACTTCTTTGAGATAATCGGTGAGATTTTCCGCCATCTTCTTGGTGAGCGTCGTAACGAGCACTCTGCCCTTGTCTTTGACGACTTTGTTTATCTCTCCGATAAGGTCGTCGATTTGTCCTTCGATAGGCTTGATTTCTATCTCGGGGTCGAGAAGCCCCGTAGGTCTTATGATTTGTTCTGCGACCAAATCCGCTCTGTCGAGTTCGTATTGCGCGGGCGTTGCCGACATACACACGATTTGACGTATGCGTGCGTCGAATTCTTCAAACCTGAGCGGTCTGTTGTCGTACGCGGACGGAAGACGAAAACCGTATTCCACGAGATTGTCCTTTCTCGCTCTGTCGCCGTTGTACATTGCTCGTATTTGCGGAATTGTCATGTGGCTTTCGTCAATGAACGTGATGAAATCTTTGCCGAAGAAGTCAAGAAGCGTGTACGGCGCTTGCCCCGGTTGTCTGCCGTCGAAATAGCGCGAATAGTTCTCTATGCCGCTGCAATATCCGACTTCTCTAATCATCTCCACGTCGTAGTTGACTCTCTCGTCGATGCGTTGTGCTTCGATGAGTTTTCCACGTTCTTCAAAATACTTGACGCGCTCGGCTTTGTCGTGAAGAATACGTTTCAATATCGCTTCTCTGTCGCCGCTTATGACGTATTGCGTGGCAGGGAAAATGAGCGTATGTTTGAGTTCGTTGAGCACTTTGCTCGTCGTGCCGTCTATCTCGCAAATGCGGTCAACCGTATCTCCGAACATCTCGACGCGCACCGCAACTTCGCTCGAAGTGGACGGAAAAATGTCTATCGTGTCTCCGCGCATTCTGAACGTAGAACGCACAAAGTCCACGTCCGCACGCTTGTATTGAATGTCAACGAGACGTCTTGCAAGTTCGTCACGGTCTATTTCGTCTCCTTCACGCAAAGATATTGCACTCTCGAAATAGTCCGTCGGCGCGCCCAAACCGTATATGCACGACACGCTCGCAACCACTATCGTGTCCTGTCTTTCGCAAAGGGACGCAGTGGCGGAGTTTCGCAACTTGTCTATCTCTTCGTTGACGGCAAGGTCTTTTTCGATATAAGTGTCAGTGCGCGGAATGTAGGCTTCGGGCTGATAATAGTCGTAATAAGAAACGAAAAACTCAACTCTGTTCTTCGGAAAAAATTCTCGAAGTTCGTTGCAAAGTTGAGCGGCAAGCGTTTTGTTGTGCGCTATAACGAGCGTCGGTTTTTGGATTTGGGCAATAATATTTGCCATAGTAAAAGTTTTGCCCGAGCCGGTGACGCCAAGCAAAACTTCCGTGTTGAAACCGTCTTTCAATCCTTCGACGATTTTTTTTATAGCCTGCGGTTGGTCTCCCGTAGGTTTGTACTTGCTGACAAGTTCAAATTCCATTATCCGCCTATGAGTTTTCCGACGAGATACCTTATGCCCACACCTATGAGCGCGGTCACGACGCTGAGTCCCAAAGTGAGCATTATTTTGAGTGCGAGATTAGACTTGAACGCATGCTCGACGCGTGCAAACTGCAAACCTTTTTTCTGCATATTGATGCAGTATACCAGTTCGCCTTTCTTGTCCGAGCGTATCACGTCGAAATACTCGTCGATTTCGAGATTGCGCAACGTCTGGTCGAGTTCGTCTTCTTCAAAAGGTATATCGAGCGGTATTTTTTCGAGAATATCGATAGGCGAAAGCAGGCAAGACCCGTTCTGCCTTTCCGCTTCCTGATACACGATTCTCATAACCGCCTTTTCTTTTTTCGTCAACACGTGTTGACGGTCGATTTGAACAGTTGCCATATCTCACCGAGTATATCTTAAATCTTCAGTATTTTCAGTTTCTACACTTTATAATGCGATTTCGCGCCGATAAACGTCGTTTTACGCCATTATTACAAATTTTACAATAAGTGCCGTTATCGTCGCAACTATGCCGCTGCCTATAAACGAACCGAGAAGCGCCGCAAAGAAAGTCATGCCTTTGCCTGCAACTTTTACAGGCTTGTCTTCACTGCTTTTTTTCTTGCCTTTCTGCTCTTTTTGCTCTTCGGCAGGTTGTTCAGGTGCTACGACTTCCGCTTGTTGAAGTTTCGCTCTTTCGTCAATGCGCTTGATGACGAGAAGGCAATATTCGTCGGGCGTGAAATACTTGACGGTGATGTATTCTCTGTCTTTCAGTTCGCGAATAATTGCAGATAATTGCACCTTTGTGAGCGCAATTTCTTTGGGCATTCTGTCGATGATTTCATCGGCTTCCACAATCTTATAAACGTCGTTTTCACCCGCAATCGAGCGAATGACGTCATACACCGTTTGACATTCGAGATTGAGCATAACCGTCTCCTTATTGTTTCTAAAATAATAGCATATTATAATAAATATAGCAATATTTTTTTGAAATGCGCGAAAATAATAAAGCGGTTTTATGAAATTTAGATAACTAAAATCGTCGAGATATTTTTATAAATGCTTGTGCGCTGACAGCAATATTGAGATGAAGAGCAAGGAAACACCCCATCGAAGCAAAACCCAACGTACTAATAGTACGTGATTTTG
>CALGEU010000205.1 GCA_937881285.1 uncultured Clostridia bacterium
CGTAAGAGCGGTTGCGGACAAGAATATTCCTTTGCTTTGCATAAATCTTGGCAATCTCGGATTTTTGGCGGAATACGAAAAAGACGTCGATTCTCAATCGGTGATATCCGCATTGAAATCTTCCGATTTGACCGAAAGGATGCTTCTTTGCGTGAAGTCTTCGAGCGGGATTTCCGAGCGTGCACTCAACGAAGTTGTGATTCGTTCGCTTTCGTCACGTCCTATATACGTAGACGTTTACGTCGACGGCAAATTTGTCGATTCATACCACAGCGACGGTGCAATCGTTTCGTCTCCGACCGGTTCGACGGCGTATTCATTGTCGGCTGGCGGTCCGATTCTCGCGCCGAACGTGTATGCTTTCGTGATAAATCCGATTTGTGCGCACTCTTTACATTCCCGTCCGCTGGTTGTCAGTGCGGATTCCAAAGTGGAACTCAAAGTCAAAGGCGATTGCGCTTGCGTTTGCGTTGACGGCAATAGCACGTATACGCTTGAAAAAGGCGGAGTCGTGACAGTCGAAAAATCTTCAAAAACGGCAAAATTCGTCCGCTCAGGCGAAGACGATTTTTATAAAAAACTACTTCAAAAGATGAATAGGTGGGGCACTACAGAGTGCACCGAAGGATAAGGTGACTATTATGGCCAGAGCAAATCGTCAACTCAAGATTTTGGACATCATTTCCAAACACGACATTGACACTCAAGAAGAACTCGTCGATTATTTGCGCAGCGAAGGTTTCAACGTTACGCAAGCGACCGTTTCGCGCGACATCAAGGATATGGGCATTATCAAAACCCTTTCCGCAGACGGCAGACATTATAAATACGCCGCGCAACAGTCAAAAGAAACGTCGGCTGCAGACAAATATCTCAATATGTTCAAAAACACCGTTATCTCTATCAAGAGTTCGGGCAATTTGATTGTCTTGAGAACGGAAATCGGCAGCGCTGGTCCTGCGGCAGAACTTATTGACAAACTTTCCTACGACGAAGTGCTAGGCGTGGTTGCAGGCGACAACACAATTTTCGTTGCGGTTGACGGCGTTGAACACGTTGACACCATTCGCAGACGTCTCGAAGACCTTCTCGAAGCAAATCGCATTTACAACTGATAATTTTTCCGATATATGTTAGCACAACTGACAATAGAAAACATTGCGCTCATCGACAAGTTGGAGTTAGAACTCAAAAACGGCTTGAACATTCTGAGCGGTGAAACGGGTGCGGGCAAGTCTATCATCATAGACTCGCTCAATTTCGTGTTGGGCGAGCGCGCTGACAAGTCGCTTATTCGCTATGGTACGGACCATGCAGTCGTTCAGGCAGTGTTTGAAGATTATCTCAATCCGTCGGTTTCGGCGTATCTCGACGATATAGGCATCGAGTGCGAAGACGTTCTCATCATTCGCAGAAAAATGAACGTTGACGGAAAAAACGAATGCAGAATAAACGGCAGGATTTCAACCTTGTCTATTCTGAAAGGTCTCACGGAACTGCTTGTCGATATTCACGGTCAACACGAGCATCAGTCGCTTCTTAAAAGCGCAAATCATATAAAACTGCTTGACGATATCGGAGCGACAAAAATCGCAAAAGTGAAAGAAGACGTGGCAAAATATCACGCGGAATACGTATCTTTGAAGCGTGAATTGTCGCGTTTCGGTGACGAGAGCGAAAGAGAAAGGAAACTCGATATTCTCACTTTCCAGATTGACGAAATCGAAAAGGCGGACGTAAAAGACGGTGAAGAAGACGAACTTCTTCAGGCTCGCAAACGTATTCGCAATATGGAGAAAATCCTTTCCGCACTCGGCGACGCAAAGAATACTCTTGACGGTTACGATTCGAACTCCGTGAGTGCGTCGATAAAGAATTCTTCGTCTCTTCTCGGCACTATATCGGCATACGACGATAGTATAAATCCGCTTATTGACAGACTCGACGACGCAAAAATCGAGATTAAGGACATCGCCGACACGTTGTCCGATATGCTTGAAAAACTCGACTTTGACGCCAGAAGCGCAGAAAAAATCGAAGAAAGGCTGGAAGTCGTGCGCAATATATTGCACAAATACGGCGGAAACTTTGAAAACCTGCAAAGATTCTACGAAGACGCGAAAAAAGAAGCGGAATTGCTCTCGGGTGCGGCGCAAACGGTCGAAGAACTGCAAGGCAGAATCGAGACCGAAAAGAAAAATCTCGTAAAATCCGCACAAAAACTCACTGAACTTCGCAAAGAAGTTGCGGAGAAGTTTGAAAAAGACATAACGAGAGAACTTCGAGATCTCGGTATGGGCGGCTCGACGTTCAAAGTTGACTTTGTCACGACCGACGACGTTGACGAAATATCCGCAAATGGCGCAGACACGATAGAATTTTTGTTCTCGGCAAACGTCGGAGAACCGATGAAACCGCTTGCAAAGATAATTTCGGGCGGTGAAATGTCGAGATTTATGCTTGCGTTCAAGAATATCGTCGCAGGCGTTGACGGTATCGGCACTATGGTGTTTGATGAAATCGACACGGGCATATCAGGCAACATTTCGGCTGTCGTATCCGAGAAGATGTGCAATATATCCCGTGACAGACAAGTTATTGCGGTCACGCATATGCCAAGCCTTGCCGCAATGGCAGACAATCATTATCTGATTGCAAAATCTACCGAGAACGGCAAAACTCTCACGCATATCAATTTGCTCGAAGACGACACCGACGAAGTGGCAAGACTTATCGGCG
>CALGEU010000206.1 GCA_937881285.1 uncultured Clostridia bacterium
GCGACGGTGCTTGACGGCATATTGCGATAATCTCCGTGAGCAATCTGCTCTCTCACGAGCGTAGAACTTATGTCTTCATATCCAACCGGAGAGATAAATTCTGTGTCATAACCGCCGTGTTCTTTGTTGTATCTTGCCATATCTTCTTCGTACGGAATGTCTTTTGCGTCTCTGACTCCGCGCACGAGAACGGTTGCGCCCACTTCTTTTGCCACTTCAACGGCATATTTGTCCGAATAAAGCGCGTGCGCGCCTTTTTTGAATTCGCATACGGCGTTTACGATTGCAAGGCGTTGTTTGGGCGAGAACGTATACGTTTTGTCGGGATTGACAAGACACGCGACCCACACTTCGTCGTATTTTGCAAGTGCTTCGTCAAGCACGCTTTCGTGCCCTTTCGTGAACGGGTCAAAACTTCCTGCCATGAGCGCAACGCTCTTTCTCGTGATAAATTCGGCGGTTATCGTGCCCATTTTCTTAGTGCGTTGCTTAAATCCGACATGCGGAATTTCGTAGGATTTTTCCGAGCCGTGTTCAAACACTATCACGCCGTCTTCCGTAAGCAAATCGAGTTCTACGATAAGGTCGATTGCAAGTTCTGCAAGCGTAGTTGCATAAGGCGGATCGAGAAATATCAAATCGTACTTCTTTCCGCTGACGTAACTCGAGCGAAGCACCGAAGCAAAGTCTGCGTTGACCACTCTGTAATCTCCGTCAACGCCTTTGAGATTTTGATACACGAGCGCAATCGAATCTTTGCTTCTGTCAACGAAAGTGACATCTTTCGCGCCGCGCGATATGCACTCTATGCCGAGCGAGCCGCTTCCCGCAAACAAATCGAGCACGCTTGCGCCGTCAACCCAACCTTGCAGGACGTTGAACAACGTCTCTTTTATGCGCGTGGTTGTCGGGCGCACGCTGTCGTCCTTTGGCGATACCAGATTCTTTCCGCGGTATTTTCCTGCAACAACTCTCATATATCTTCTCCGAACGGATTGATTTTTTCTCCGTCACACGTGATTATTCTCTTTTCGGTCACTATCATATCGAGCGGAACGTCGTGCGCATCCGTCTGCAATCCGTCGATATGCTGACAATCGAACGCTAGCCCTATCGTATAACACGGATGTGTGGCAAGGTACTTGTCGTAATAGCCTTTTCCGTGTCCAAGACGATTGAGACCGTCAAACGCCACCATAGGCACGATTGCAACGTCTATATCGTCGATTGCGTGCGAGCCGACGGGTTCGAGTATGCCCCATTTGTTCGTTCTGAAATTTGAAAACGGCGATATAACGATTGCTTTCATATCGTCGTCGTGCACTCTCGGCACGCATACGACTTTTTCGAGCATAAGCGCAAGTCCGACGATTTCCTGCGTGTCGGGTTCGGTTTCGGTGCCGAGATATACGAAAACTTTGTGCGCACGAGTGAACTCGTCAATGCCGCTGA
>CALGEU010000207.1 GCA_937881285.1 uncultured Clostridia bacterium
CAGAGAAGATGAAGAAATATCGTCTTGTCGTATGGACCAATCACGGCATTTACGGTGTCGGTAAAGACATTGACGAAGCCTTCGGACTTATTGAAACCGTTGAGAAAACGGCGCAACTTTATATGCTCACTTTGGGACACGTCGTCAACGAAATAGGCGATGACGTGCTGCAAGGACTTGTTGATTTGTGGCATCTCACACCGCTTGACGGAATCTTGGGAAAATAAGCGAACATATCCAAAGCAACGGCGTATTGCCTAAATAGAGTTTGGGAAAAATAATAGAATTACCTTTAAGGAGATAAAATTATGGCAAACAGATTTATCTTGAACGAAACTTCGTACTTCGGTGCAGGCGCAAGACGTGAACTTCTCGGCGAAATCAAAGCGCGCGGATTCAAAAAGGCGTTTATCGTTGCAGATAAAGACCTTGTGAAATTCGGCGTGGCAGATATGGTTACGTCAACTCTCGAAGGTTTTCCGTATGAGATGTTCACGGACTTCAAAGCAAACCCGACCGTGACAAACGTCAAAAACGGACTTGCGTCATTCAAAGCGTCCGGTGCGGATTTCCTTATCGCAATCGGTGGTGGTAGTGCAATCGATACGTCAAAGGGTATTGCAATCGTTGCAAACAATCCCGAATTTGAAGACGTTGTTTCGCTCGAAGGCGTTGCTCCTACAAAACATAAATGTGTCCCGATTATCGCGCTTCCGACAACCGCAGGTACGGCGGCAGAAGTCACAATCAATTACGTCATTATCGACGAAGAAACGGGAAGAAAGATGGTTTGCGTAGATCCGCACGACATTCCCGTGCTTGCTATTATCGACGCAGAACTTATGGCATCTATGCCCAAATGTTTGACTGCTGCAACCGGTATGGACGCACTTACGCACGCAATCGAAGGTTATATCACGAAAGGCGCTTGGGAACTTTCCGATATGTTTGAACTCAAAGCGATTGAACTTATCTCGAAGAATCTTCGCAATGCAACGTTCAACGGCAAAGATATGACCGCTCGCGAGAATATGGCACTTGCACAATACGTTGCAGGTATGGCTTTCTCAAACGTCGGACTCGGTTGCGTTCACTCAATGGCACACCCGCTCGGCGCAAGATTTGATATTCCGCACGGCGTTGCAAACGCACTTCTTTTGCCTATAGTTATGGAATACAATATGCCTGCCGCACAAGAGAAGTATTGCAATATCGCACGCGCGATGGGTGTGAATATCGACGGTTTGTCTGTTGAAGAAGGCGCAAAAGCGGCAGTAAGCGCAGTTAAACAACTTTCGCTCGACCTTGGCATTCCGCAAACTCTTCGTGAGATAAATATCCCCGAAACCGCACTTGAACAACTTTCCAAAGACGCATTCGCAGACGTTTGCACGGGCGGCAATCCGAGAGAGATAACCGAAAAAGACATTTTGGAACTCTACAAGATAGCATATTGAATTAAGTGTATTTTATAGAATCGAAAAGAGAGAAGCGAAATTAGTTTCTCTCTTTTTTAATTGTTTTTGACACAAAGTGCGTTAAGTTTATTTTGCAATTTCACTCTTCTGCGCCATATGGTTGTGCGGTTGACGTTCAAAAGTTGTGTAACTTCGAGATAAGTCAATCCCGACATATAGGCGCAGAGAACATCATATTCGCCTTGTGTTAAATTCATTCTTTCGATGAGCGCGTCAACGGCAGTATAATCGTTGTTTGATTCGTCGTCGATAAAAGTTATGTGCGATGATGCAACGCTGTCGCTTATGGCGGTTGTGTGCGTTAAATGACGGGTGAATTGTTTGTCAAAGTATCTGTCCGTAAAACGGAAACACGCTTGCCTAATCGAGATAACGTTTCCACGAGTGGTCGTATAATTATCGCCAAGTCTTTTGCCAATGTGTTCGCAAAGGAAAAGCATTGCGGTTTGCGCTATGTCATATCCGTCCGAGTATTCATCAAGAGAATCGTTAGATTTGTTGCAATCCTTGATAAGCCCGTCATAAAGACGATATAAGTCTTTGCCCGAACGACACATTACTGTTCTTATAGTAAGCAACGCTATCAATTCGCCGATTTTCTTAATGTTGTCTGCGGTTATAACAACGTCATCGTCTAATATGCATTGCCTTTTAGCAACAATTTTGACTTGTGCTTGATTGCCATCATAAATGCTGATTGCATTTTGATTTTGAAGATTGATTTGAGATTTCATATT
>CALGEU010000208.1 GCA_937881285.1 uncultured Clostridia bacterium
TCGAAATATCCGTTGAACACGTTTCCGTCTTCGTCAACCCACTGGCTCTTGTCGTTGTAACTTCCAACCAGTTCGGGCTCGTCCTCGTTCTTGGGCTTAACGTGCATAGTCACGCCGAAACCTTTCATGCCTGTGCCCATCCCCAAATCTCCGAACATGCTGTCCGACTTGTATTCGCCGAGCAACTTCTCTTCCTTGTCGAATTCGGCTTTGATTTTTTTCTGCTTCTTCGGTTTCAAGGTGAGAGTCGGAGCGTTCGGACGAACGGGTGCGGCAACGCTGTTTTCGTCCTGGCTCACCACTTCTTCGACGGACTTTTCGACTTCCGTCTCTTTTGCGGTTTTCTTTTCTTCTATATCGGGAGTTTGCTCAATCGTACGGTCTATGCCGAGTTCGCTCTTCTTCTGAGACGCAAACGACAACGCAAGCGCGCTTTGCACGTCTCCTTCATAGCGCATACGGGACATCTCCGTGATGAGTTTCTTCTCGCGCTCGTCGTCTTCGGGCTTTTGCTCAACGAGTTTCGCCTGCGCTTCGAGTCTTTGCTCCGTGGCTTTTTTCGCGTTGAGTTTCTGCTGCTCGAGTCGCACCTGATACGGAGACTTTGCAAGTTCGGGTCTCGGAGCGGACGGCATAATCTTTTCGCCGTCGGTTGCGCGCGCACGTTCGATTGCCGCTTTGCGCAAATCTTCGAGTTCGGCGTCTTCGGCTTTCTTCTTGGAATCGAGCACCTTTTGAAGTTTTTTGAGATACTCGTCTTTCGCCTTGCCCGTCGGATCTTTCAACCCAAGGAATTCGTTCGTGACCCAACGAGAGAGTTTCGACACCGCTCTGCCCGTCATGAGTTTCACACCGTCACGTTTGAATCTCGCAAGTTGTCCCGGCGTGTCAACGCCTTCCATGACGAAGCCGACCTTGTTTGCCTTGCAATAATTCACAAGCATTGCGAGCACTCTTTTTTTCTTGTCGCTTGCGTCAAAATACGCCGACTCGCATCTGAGATAATCGAAATTGAACTGCGCAAATACGTCGAGAGAATTGTATTCTTCACCGAAAGCCGACGCGCAAATCTTGTATCCTGCCTTGCGCAAACGGTTGTATCTTGCAACGCCCGATTCGTCGAGTTTCGTGAGAGTGCTGACGAAAAACGAAATCACGAGATTCGTCTTTTTGTATCCGCAATCTTTGAGAGTCTGCATCAAAACGTCGAAATCCTTGTCGTTTTCCAAAAAGCGAACGGATAACGGCATGCAATAAACGATGTTGTCGGGAATAAGGAAATTTTCGCGCATAACGAGATCGTAATTGCGAAGTTCTTCGAGCGCGATGATATTGAGTTCGTTTATGCGGACTGAATTTTCCGCAATATAAAAATAATTGCATACGCTCATTCTGCCCAAGTATCTGTCGTTGAGCACTTGGAACGCGTCAACGAAAACGACCTTCTTGTTCTTCGTTGCGTAATCGACTACGCCGCGGAAGAAGAAGTCAATCGGCTTGTATAACGTCCTTTTTGCGTATGCAGTAGTGTTCATTTTCCCACCCGTAATGCGCTCGCGCACGTAGCGCACGCACATATAACTTTCTCAATACTGAGTTATTATACCATTTCGCGCACGACTTTGCAATATCTTTTGGGGCAACTTATCGGTACTTTTGTATGATTATTTTCATTTTGCTCGATAAAAATGAAAAACACTCCCTACAAGGAAGTGTTTTGGTGCCGAAAATCGGGGTCGAACCGATACGATGTTTCCATCGAGGGATTTTAAGTCCCTTGCGTCTGCCTATTCCGCCATTCCGGCATAAAAAAGATTAAGTGCATCGTTATCTTACAGATATTTTGCGAGAGTTATTGTAACACAAGGCTTCGATTTTGTAAATAAAAACAAGCGACAATGCCGTCGCTTGTTTTTTGGAGGCATCACCCAGACTTGAACTGGGGGTGAGGATTTTGCAGACCCTT
>CALGEU010000209.1 GCA_937881285.1 uncultured Clostridia bacterium
CAAAGCATAACAATCGCTATTCTGTCACTTCGTTCCGTACAACATCCATCCGCTCTAAAATCACGTACTAAATGTACGTTGGGTTTTGTATCGGATGGGCGTTTCCTTGTTCTTCATCTATTTATCGCATTCTTATACGCGTACCGACAGCGAATAACTGCGGACGCGATTGACGCAAAGCATAACAATCGCTATTCTGTCACTTCGTTCCGTGCAACATCCATCCGCTTCAAAATCATGTACTACGTGTACGTTGGGTTTTGTCTCGAATGGGCGTTTCCTTGTTCTTCATCTATTTATCGCATTCTTATACGTGTAACGACTCGATCACGGACAAAAACTCCTGCCACAATTTCGCAAGATTGTCGGATAGATATTTCGACAAGCTCAACATGACGGTTTTTTTTGGGGGCACTTGCACCCGAAAATATATTCAAGATTGATATTTTTGTTGAGTACAAAAAACGCACATCAAACAAAAAAAGACAAGCGCTTGCTTGTCTTTTTTCTATGAAATCGTTTTCAATCAGTCGTGTTTGGGCTTTCTCACCAAGGACTTTGTGAAGCACAATCCGAGAATGAGTTGGATAAGTCCGAGTGCGGCAACGATGATGTACGCATACAGACCGCCGTTGATGATTGCTTGGAAGTATTCGACGAAACTTCCTTCAAAGCCGATGAGTTGTGCAAACATTGCAAAGATTGCAACTGCGGCAATGAGAATGCTTGAAATCACGTTCCACGCTCTGCCGTATTTCTTTCCGCATGCAGAGATGAATGCAACGATGAAGTTGATTCCCGCAAGGGTGAGAAGTATTGCAGGCAAGATGAGAATTATGCCTGCCATTACGTTCGTTGCAAACGCTTCTTTGAGTGCAGCGAACTGGGTGCAGATAATTGCCCATGACGTGATGCCGTCAAACAGACCGAAACCGAGAAGCGTGTTGTTGATAGTGCCGTTGTTGATCAAAAAGCCTACGACGCTTGCCGCAACGAAGAGAAGAGACATAATCATAATGACGATGTTTCTGCCGACGCCGCTACGCTTGTTCGCCTTTGCCGCTTTCTTGGACGGTGCTTGTGCGACGTCTTCGGAATAGACCGGCTCGAAGTTGGTTTGTTGATTATATGCGGGTGCTTGTTGAACCAAAGTGGCAGGAGCGGTGTCGATCTTGTTGATCTTGACGCCGATCGTCACTCCGCAACTAGGGCATTTGATGCGGTGTTTATAGCCATCGGGAAGTGTTTCCATATTGGCAGGTGGCTCGAAACTGATTTCCGCTCTGCAACTGGGACATCTTGTATACATAGTTCAATCTCCTTAAAAACTATTCTTTTGATATTATATTATTATTGCGCGATAAAGTCAATGATTGAAAAGAAAAAATATTCGGGAAGTTGGACAATCGTCTATTTTTTACGACAAAATTCGCAAAGTCGGCAATCGGCAAGTAAAATCGCCGTATCGAAGTATTACGTTCGTCGGTCGTATCGGGTCGAAACACGGCAAAAATCAAAAGGAAAATTTGTTTCTCTTTCGGCTTTTAGGTATCGCTGAAATCAAAAAATATACAATGAAATCATGACGATTTTGCGATGATTTTCATTGTTTTTTCGGCGAAATGCGATTTTATTAAATCTAGTAATGTTTGTGAAAAAACGGCGTTTATATGTGCAAAACGATATAATAAACGTTGATTATTGATTAAAATCGTTCTTTGTTAGCGGTAGAAACGCTTGCCGTCAGGCGCGTTCGTCTCTTTCGAGTTTTTCGTCAACGAGACGTTTTGCGAGCATATAATCGGCGCAGAGATTGAGTATGTATCTTTGTCTTTCTTCGTGGCTCAACTTCGTAAGTTTTTCGTTGTCTGCAAATTCCGCAATCGGGTTCGAGACTTCTTTTCCGTCGCGTTTGAGTTTCAGAAGTTTTACGTACAATTCTTTTTGGTCGGGGGTTACGCTTTTGGGCGCGTTGATTTCGTCTTTGTCGTATGCGCCTTGCCCGAGTCTCGATTTTGCGGACTTTGCAAGAGTGCGCATAGCGCATGATTTGTGTTTCACGTTGCTCATCTTCTTTTTTCTCCTTCGGGTATTTTAGCACGTTTCCGCTCAAAAGAAAGAGTGTTGCGAAAATAAGCGTTTATTCGACAAAATCAGTGTTTTTTCCTTGCTCTGTATCTTGTGCCTTTTTCTTTTCTTCTTTATCGCGTTTTCGCTTTTTCAGAGTTTTTTTGAGTTTGAAAACGGAAAAAGGAAGGATTGCCGTTCCAAGAAGAAACGCCGCCGTCCCGTACAAAGACAAGTCTCCTTGCATGATAAATTCGAGGGTGAGATAAAACGCACCGCCGATAAGCGCGCAGGCAAACAGGTCGGTGAGCGCGCGCTCGACGGGATTTGCTTTTCTTAAAAACAGCAAAGCGAAAATTCCGCCGACGAGACCCGCGGCAAGACAAAGCGCAAAGCAAATCGCCTGCGCTTTTGCGTTTGCACCGAGATACACATTCATCTGAATATGCGTTTTGCAAACGAACCGGGCGTCGATTTAGCAACGTATTTGATTGCGTCCACTCGTCCTTCGATTTGCAGTTTTCCGCTTTCGACGTCAAGGTTTTTAACCGAAAGACCTTGTCCCGAGACGTGAAGAGTTTCGTCTGCAAGTTTCACGACGATATTTTTGTCCGTGAACGTCGGCACGTCGAGAACGCCGGTTACGGACATGGAGTGAAGGTGGTCGAGTTCGATTTTGTGCGACGTTTTTGGCGTTTTTTGAGCCTTATCGTGACAAATATCCGCCACGTTTTTGCCTATTGCGGACGTTTTTGCGTTTTTTTCGGTTGAAAATTGCATATATCTCCTTTTGCGCTTTCGCGCTTTTCATTGACAATAATATTAAAAGAGAATAGAATATATGATACAAATAAAGCAAAAAGGCAACTTTGACCGCATTCGTTTGCGGAAAGAGTATTGAAAAGGCATAATGCCGCAACAAAAAGACGAAAAAAAGAAAACGAGCGTGAAAAGACGCTTTGCAATAGACCATTCGGCAAAGTTTTATCCGATTATGTCCACAAAAAAGGCGCAAAGCCTGTTTTGTATATCGGCGGACATGTTCGACGTGGTGCAAAAAGACGTGTTGGAGCATGCACTCAACGACGTTTTGGAGCGTTTCCCTGCCTACAAAGTCAGACTCAAAAAGGGTTGGGCATGGCACTTTTTCGAGCAGAACGACGCTCCCGCAAGAGTGTTTGTCAACGAAGATTTGCTCAAACCCATAAATCCCGACGACACCAACGGATACTGGTTCAGGGTGAGTGCGGTCGACAAGCGAATACAACTTGAAATGTTCCACGCGCTTGCGGACGGCAACGGCGCGCTCGCATTTTTGAAGAGCATCGTCAAAAGATACAGAGAACTTCTCGGCTTCGACGTCGTTGACGACGGCGTTATAGACTGGCAGAGCATAGGCACGGAAGAAGAACTCGAAGACAGTTTCGAGAAAAACTACAAGCCTATATCTCTCGGACAGATGAATCTCAAAGCGTTGGCAGGCAAAGTGCCGCACAGAATCGAAGGCACGCTCAACAAGGGCGCGTATCAAAAGAGTGCGGGGCAGGCACAAGCGAGCGAGATTATCGCAAAGGCGAAAGAACTCGGCGTGTCGTACACGGCGTATATAACCGGTGTGCTTGCGTATTCGATTGAAAAAACCTATCGCAACAAAAAGCCCGTTGCCATTATGGTGCCCGTAAATCTGCGCTCGATTTATCCGTCCAAAACGATGAGAAACTTCGTCACTTTCATACGAGTGATAATTCTTCCGTCGTCGTGCAAGAGCGTCAAAGATTGTGCGCTCGAAGCGCAAAGACAGATAAAAATCGACACCGCAAAGGACAAACTCGACGCATTTATCTCAACGACGGTACGTGCGCAGAAAAACTGGGTGCTGAAAATTGTTCCGTTGTTTTTGAAAACGGCGCTGATTCGATTCGGCAGATTGTTTATGCGGTCTCGTCAGACGATAATATTCAGCAATCTCGGCAACGTGAAGTCACCCGACGAGATGGGCGTCGACAAATACGAGTTGTTTATGAACGTATCAAAGAACAACACGCAAAATCTCGGCGCGATAACAACCAACGGCAAAGCGGTGCTTTGTTTCACGCGTGCCATAAAGGAAACCGCTCTTCCCGACGCGTTTTTCTCGACGCTTCGCGAAAACGGCATCGATATAACGACACTATAAAACAACAAATATACAAAACAAAAATATCTCGGAGTACTATGAAACAACTAAATTCTAACGAACTTCGCAAACTCTATCTCGACTATTACAAGTCAAAAGGACACGCAGTCATCGGCTCTGCGTCTCTTATTCCCGAAAACGACCCGACCGTGCTTTTCACGACTGCGGGTATGCATCCGCTCGTTCCTTATCTTCTCGGAGAGAAGCACCCCGCAGGCAACCGTCTCACCGACGTGCAAATCTGCGTTCGTACGGGCGACATCGACGAAGTGGGCGACGCAACTCACTGCACGTTCTTCGAGATGCTCGGCAGATGGTCTCTCGGCGACTATTTCAAAGAATACGCAATCGAATGTTCTCACGACTTTCTTCTCAATCAACTCGAATTTGACAAAGACAAATTTGCGGTGACCGTTTTTGCGGGCGACGAAGATTGTCCAAGAGACGAAGAAAGCGCGTCGTACTGGAAAGCGCAAGGTATCCCCGAAGACCACATCTTCTTCTGCAACAAGAAACACAACTGGTGGGGGCCTGCAGGTATCACAGGTCCGTGCGGCCCGGATACCGAAATGTTTATCGACACCGGCAAGCCCAAGTGCTCTCCCGAATGTTCTCCCGCATGCGATTGCGGCAAGTACGTCGAGATAGGCAACGACGTGTTTATGCAATATTTCAAAAACGCCGACGGCACGTTCTCTCCGCTCAAACAGAAAAACGTCGACGAAGGTATGGGGCTTGAAAGAATGCTTTGCATTCTCAACGGCTACAAATCGGTGTACGAAACCGACCTTTTCAGTTTCGCAATCGCAAAACTCGAAGAACTTTCGGGCAAGAAATACGGCGAAGACGAAGCGATGACCGTTGCGATGCGCATAATCGCAGACCATACGAGAACCGCAACTTTCCTGCTCGGCGACGTGAAAGGAATTTCTCCGTCCAACGTTGACCAAGGATACGTGTTGCGCCGTCTTATTCGCAGAGCGATGAGATATTGCAGAACTCTCGGGGTGGACGATTCCGCACTGGTGGAACTTGCAAAACTCTACGTTGCAAAATACGAAGAAGCGTATCCGTATATCAAAGAAAACGAGCCGAGAATCATCAGCGAACTCGAAGCGGAAAAAGATAAATTCGCAAAGACCATCGAGCAGGGCTTGAAAGAATTCGACAAAATCGTGGCGCACTTGCCGCAAGGTATGACGGTGTTCCCAGGAAAGACCGCGTTCAGACTTTACGATACGTTCGGTTTCCCAATCGAAATGACGGCGGAACTTGCAAAAGAAAAAGGTTTCACCCTTGACAGAGAAGGTTACGACAAAGCGTTTGCAGACCATCAGGCACTTTCAAAAGCGGGTGCGGAACAGAAATTCAAAGGCGGTCTTGCAGACGGCGGCGAACTCACCGCGAGATTGCACAGCGCAACGCACCTTCTCAACGCCGCGCTCAAAATCGTGCTTCACGACGACAACATTCAGCAACGCGGCAGCAACATAACGTCGGAAAGACTTCGTTTCGACTTCAATTTCCCGCGTCCGCTCACGCAGGAAGAAATCGCACAGGTCGAGAAAATCGTCAATGACGAAATCGCAAAAGACACCGAAGTCAAACTTGAAGAAATGAGCGTCGAAGACGCAAAGAAAGCAGGCGCAATCGGCGTGTTCGACAATCGTTACGGAGACGTCGTGAAAGTGTACACCATCGGCATTTCAAAAGAAATCTGCGGCGGTCCGCACGCAAAACGTACGGGCGAACTCGGACACTTCCGCATCGTCAAAGAGCAATCTTCTTCGGCGGGCGTCAGACGTATCAAAGCGGTGCTCGAATACTGAAAAACCGCAAAATCGGAGAAGCGAATATGAAGTGCGACACCCACGTTCACACCAAAAATTCACACGACGGCAAATTGCCGATTCAAAGCATAGTAGACCTTGCCAAAGCGCAAGGTCTTTGCTATCTTTCGACGACGGATCATCTTGACTACGACTTCGAGTATGGCAAAAATCGTGCTCCTTTGAGTTGGCCGCCGCTTGATCTCGACGCTTATTACAAAGAGTGGCAAATTGCAAAAAAGGCACTTGACGATGACAAAAACAATACGTTAAACCTTTGTTTTGGCATTGAAGCAAGTTATGATAAGAGCGAAAAGGCAAAACAAAAGTATATCGAGACCATTGCCAAATATCCATTTGACGTCGTAATAAACTCCGTGCATTGCGTGGACGGCTACGACGTGTATTTCAAGATGGCGTTTCTGTTTAAAAGCAAAAAGCATATGTACAGAAGATATCTCGAAACCATTCTCGAAAGTCTCGACGCGCCATATCAATACGATATCGTTGCCCACATCGGTTATATCGCGCACGGCGCACCGTACAGGGATAAATTTTTGAGATACAAAGATTTTCCCGACGAAATAGACGCCGTGCTTAAAGGCATAATCGAACGCGGAAAGGCAATGGAAATCAACTTCCATCACGAGATGGCACCGCAAAGAGACATTGTCGAAAGATACTACGAGTTGGGCGGAAGAAAAATAAGTTACGGCTCGGACGCGCATCGCGGCGATATATGCAAAAACTTTGACGAAGCCATGGCTATGCTCAAAGAAATCGGCTTCACGCACCTGTCAACTTTCGTCCAACACCGAGAAATTCTCGTGCCGATAGAATA
>CALGEU010000210.1 GCA_937881285.1 uncultured Clostridia bacterium
GAAAACTCGTTTGGCGCAAAATAGATTTCCCTGCCGTCAATCTCAACGTCATCGCATGCGCAACTGCAACTTGCCTTTTGTACGGGCAATCGTACGGATATGCCGCACTCGGCGTTTCGTTCGTCATCGCGGCCGCAATTTTCGCGTTGTGTTTATGGCGTTTCGATATATTCAGAAAAGTGTCCGTGGCATCGACGTTCGTCATCGGCGGACTTATGTTTGCCGCTTTCTTCACCGCATATTTCTCACCCGTCGGTATATCCAAACCGACGTGCTTCGTATATCTCGCAGGGCTTGCGTCCTGCCTGTTGGGGGCGGCGATATTCGGCGTTCACAAAAGATACGTGCATTGCATATTCCACTTCTTCGTGCTGGCAGGTCCGGTGTTGTTTTTGATTGCAACGTATCTCCAGATTCTCGGCAAATAAAAACAAAAGAACATATTTCGGCGACTTTTCGTATAGGGTAAAAACAACTCACACAGGCAATCTCGGATATGTTTTTTCTCAAAAGACACGAGCGTAGGCGCAATCATTTTATGCAACGAGTTGTAAAAAATAATCTAATAAAACACTCGTTTTAAGTCTATGATAATCTCGCTGAAATAGCACAACAAACGTTTAATACACACAAAAGCGACGGATAAACCGTCGCTTTTGCAATTTTAATCGATATTCTATAACACTTTTTTCAAAACGATAAAAGCAAGACCCAAAACTCCGTCAGGTGCCGCACGTTTTTTTGATTATCGACTTTGCCAAATCGAAGCAATCGATTTGAGCAGACTTTTCGACTTCGTTTCCGAGACGACCGCGTTCCCATTTTTCAAGCAACAAATCTCCCGAGAAAAAGAACGTAAAGAAATCACATCCGAGATAATCGCACATCGCCTGCAATCCGGCGCACTCCATCTCCACACAAACGCAATCGTCCGCTTTGCGCCTAGCGATTTTATCGACGGTTTCCCGATAGATAGCGTCTGTCGTCCAAGTTCTCCCAACGATTGTTTCTATCCCCATTGCCGCAAGAGTTTCTTTCACGAATTCGGCATTTTTGACGCGAATATAATCGGCAGGCGGCAACAGATGATAAGAAAAACCTTCGTCGCGATACGCTTCCGTCGGAACGATGATTTTTTCTCTGCACCTATCATCGAGAATACCGCACGAGCCGAACGATATAAACTTCGTCGCTCCCG
>CALGEU010000211.1 GCA_937881285.1 uncultured Clostridia bacterium
TTATTGCTATTTTGGCTATGGTTTTGGTTCTCGTTCTTGCGGTTGGTTTGTTCGTAGCATGCGATAACACCAAGAAACCGGATCCGGACGTCAAGCCGAGTGATAATACAGGCTGGCGAGATTCCAAAATGTATACCAACAACGACTATACTTCTCAAATGCCGAGCCAGTGGTGCACGATATTGTCAAACGACAATGCAAACTCTTCACTGGAAAGCTATTTCACAAGTGCATTCTATGAATTCAACTACAAGTTTGATGCAGACGGAAGCATCGTCCCCGGTGCATACACGCTTGAATACTCTGCGGCTACTAAACTCGAAGACGTGACCGCAAAATACGCAGGCAGATACGGTCTTGCCGAAGACGCAACTTCCGGTCAAGCATTTGCAATGACGCTCCGTAGCGATCTTACTTGGGATGACGGAACGGCAATCAAGGCGGAAGATTTCGTGTATTCAATGCAACAACAACTTTCTCCGAAATACCTTTTCGACACCGCATCCAACTATTACAGCGGCAACTACATCATTCACAACGCACAAAACTACGTGAAACAAGGTCAATCCGGTTGGTTCGATAACGGCGTTGCAGGTTTTGGCTATTCTGAACTCGCACTCGGTTCCGACGGATATTACACTCTTGGCGGCGGCGAATGCTACATTGCATTGAAATCCGCATTGAACTGGTTGGGTGGCAAGACGTTGAATGCTTACGTTTCTGCATACGGTGCTAACTATTTCGATACCGAAGCATATGCAAAACTTCTTGCACTCGCTGACGAAGAAGGAAAAGTGAAAGTAACCGCAGAATCTTTGGCGCTCCTTACAAGTGTTATTACGAAAGTTGAAGCATGGGGCGAAACCGCAGAAAACACCGTTGGATATATGTATGTGAACTACACCTATCCGACCATTGATTTCTCGGAAGTCGGTTACTTTGTCGGCGACAACGAATACGAACTCGTTATCGTTATCGACAACACTTTGAGCCCGCTCGATGACGAAGGCAACCTTACTTATGAAGCAGGTTACTACTTCGGAAGCTGGCCGCTTGTCAAGAAAGATTTGTGGGAAGCATGCGAAAACAGAAGCACGACTCCGTACAAAAACACGTACTGCACAACGGTTGAAAACAGCGCAAGCTGGGGTCCCTACAAACTCACGAACTATCAAGATCAAAAAACTTACACCGTTTCTCGTAACGAAAAATGGTACGGATACGGTCTTGCACAATATGACGGTCAATATCAAACCGACCAAATCATAACCCAAAAGATTGACGAATGGGATCAGGCATGGATGGCATTCCAAAACGGTCTTGTTGACGGCATCAGCATGGACGTTAAGATCGCTGCTGATTACAGAACTTCTTCTCGCGCATACTTCACTCCGGAAACCTGGACTTTCGATCTCAACTTGCAATCTCTTGCAAACAGCCGCACGGAGACGAGAAACAACCTTCTCTTGAACTACGACGAATTCAGAAAGGCAATCTCTCTCTCTCTTGACCGTGACAACTATTGTGCTACGAACAGCCCGAGCTCTCAAGCAGCACTCGGTTTGCTCAACAGCATGTACTACTACGACGTTGAAAACGGCAAAGTGTATCGTGAAAGCGTTCAAGCAAAAGAAGCAATTCTCAACGCATACGGCGCAATCAAGAACACGGACGGTTCCTGGACTGTTGGTGAAAACACTTACACCGACATCGAAGACGCACTCGACGCAACAACCGGTTACAACCTTACTCTTGCACGTGAACTCGTCAACACTGCAGTTGAAAAAGCAATCGCAGACGGCAATTATTCAAAAGGCGAAAAAGTTGTTTTGACATTCGGTGTCGAAACTCAAACCGCAAACTCAGACAGAATCAAGAACTGGTTCCAATCTGCATTTGACGCAATGACGCAAGGCACGGATCTCGAAGGTCAAATCAAAGTCGAATACTTCATGTTCTCAAGTGCAACTTGGTCCGATCAATTTGCAAACGGTGAATATGACCTTTGCTTCGGTGCATGGGGTCAAGCAGCGTTCAACCCGGCATATCTCCTTTGCGAAACTCAAATCAGCAAAGACAACAGATACGCAGTGAACTGGGATCCGAGCCAAGTTATCGTTACTGTCAAAGCAACTCCGGACAAAGATCATGCAGACGGCGTTTACACTTACAACCTTGAACAATGGAGTTCAAACCTTCAAGGAAAGAGCGATTGCGCAGTCAACTTCAAGACCTTCCCGATGGAAGACCAACTTGCAGCACTCGGCGCAGTCGAAACCGCAATTTTGCAACAATACTACTCCATCCCCGTATACAGCAGATACTCTGCAAGTTTGATGGGCTACAAAGTGGACTACATCTCTTATGAATTCAATACGTTCATGAGTTACGGCGGAATTCGTTACATGAAGTACAACTACGACGATACTGCTTGGAATGAATTCGTTACTGCAAACGGCGGCACTCTCGATTATAAAAAATAATCGGCACGTTATTTTTGAATAACAGTTAAAAATAACTCGGAGTTGGGGCAAAAATCTTGTCCCAACTTCGTGCTATTGTTAAAGTAGCAAATAAAAGGACTTAAAACTATGTATATGTTCAAATACATACTCAAACGACTCGGGCTTATGATATTCACCTTTTCGGTGATTATGTTTGTCTGCTTCGTTTTGATAAAATCGCTTCCGATCCCCATCAACGACGGTCTTGGCAAAGACAGAGAACTGCTGGAAGCAAACTTGCGCGCAAGGGGCTACTACGATCCTATCATGGTTCAGTTGTGGCACTATTTGGAGCGTATTTTCACCAAGGGCGATTTCGGTATCGGCACTACGATGTCGGGCTTCATCAACAAACCGGTTTGGGACTCGTTTGTCAAATGTTTGCCGCCTACAATCCTTATCAACATTTATTCTTCTCTTATCGGTGTTCCTATCGGTCTCGGTCTCGGCATTCTCGCCGCACTCAAGAAGAACAAATGGCAGGATCAGGTCATTTCAACGGGCGTTATGTTGCTCATTTCCGTTCCGTCCATCGTGTATGCGTTCCTTATTCAGTATTTTCTTTGCTTCAAGTGGAAATGGTTCCCGCTTTTCATGGCAAACGGTACTGACTATTTGTCATGGGATATGTTCTACAGTATGTTGCCGGCGGTGTTTGCACTCTGTCTCGGTTCTATTGCGGGATATGCTCGTTACACGCGTGCGGAACTTACGGAAGTGCTGACAAGCGAATTTATGCTTCTTGCTCGTACGAAAGGTCTGACAAAAGGTCAAGCCATCGTTCGCCATGCTCTCAGAAACGCAATGGTTCCGATATTCCCGATGATTTTGGGTGAGTTTATCTCCGTTCTCAGCGGTTCGCTCATAATTGAGAAATTCTTCTCCATACCGGGCGTCGGAGGTCTGTATTTGAACTCTATCAATTCGCTCGACTACGACTTCTTTATGTTGCTTTCGGGCTTTTACACGCTGGTCGGTCTTCTTGCAGGTATCATCGTCGATATCAGTTACGGAATGATCGATCCGAGAATTAGAATGGGGGCGAAATAATATGGAAGAAATCTATAACGATATATCCGCCGAACAATTCCAATTCGTAGGCAAGCAAGACTTTACGCACGAAAAAACGCTTGAAACAAAACCGCGCAGTTATCTCGCGGACGCTTTTTCGCGCTTCTGCAAAAACAAAGGTTCTATCGTAGGCGCGTGCGTCATTTTAGTTTTGGTGTTGTACGCGATTCTCGGCACCGCTTTTTCGCAATATTCTGTTTCTCATAGAGACACGTATTTCCGCTACGCGCTTCCCAAAAGCGAATTGTTTGCAAATACGAATTTTTGGGACGGATGCCAGGAAAAGACGTTGTCTGCCGCCACGTTCTATTATTACTATTACATGGGCGAAGAGACAGGACATAATGCCGTCAAAAATCAAGAATATACGGTTGATGATGACAAGATGTATACGTTCCGTCTCGATTCCTATCAAAAGACGGGTTGTGTGTATCTGAAAATGTCCAAAGAAGATTACCTTCTTCTTCAGCAATATCAGAACGAGAGTGGAAAACAAGTCATCTATCCTGCGCTCAGACTGTCCATGAAGAGAATGGTAGACACCTATCAGATAGTCACAAAGGGAAACGTTTCCACCGATACGGCGGCAAACTATTATTACAAGTTCAACACAAGCACAATGCAAGCGCAACTTGACTCAAAAGGCAACGTTATTCCCGACTACAAAACGCACAGCGTCGGACAAACATCCAATGACAATTACGATTCTCTGCGCATAGCGGGGGACGGCGAGAACGGTATAGAATACGAATACGCTCGTCCGATTGACTCCGGTTACGAAGTCCGCGTCAATTACTATGAATATTACGTCTTTTATCACTCTTACGTGTTGAAAGACGGCGTTGATAAACCGTCGTTTATCTTCGGTGCAAACGAAGAAGGTCAGGACATTTTCACGTGTCTTGCATCAGGCGCATTGTTCTCGTTTGCGTTTGCAATCTCCGTTGCTGCGGTCAACTTGATCGTCGGCGCAATCTATGGTGCAATCGAAGGCTACTACGGTGGAAAAATCGACTTGATTATGGAACGTTTCTCGGATATTTTGTCCGCAGTTCCGACTATGATAGTCGTTACGCTTCTCAAATTGCATATGGGCACTTCGGGTGCGCCGCTGATACTGTTCCTATCATTCTTCCTTACGGGCTGGATCGGAATGGCGTCAACCACCAGAATGCAGTTCTATCGCTACAAGAATCAAGAATACGTCCTTGCGGCTCGCACGCTCGGTGCAAAAGACGCAAGAATCATCGTCAAACATATTTTCCCCAACGCGCTCGGAACTCTCGTTACCAGTTGCGCATTGGTCATTCCGTCGATGATTTACTCGGAAGTCAACCTGAGTTATCTCGGAATCATCAGTTTGACGTCGGGCAATCTCACCAGCGTCGGCACGCTTCTTGCAAGCGGACAAAGCGCGTTGATGACTGCACCGCACGTTGCGTTGATGCCGTCATTGTTCCTTGCGTTGTTGCTTTTGAGTTTCAACCTGTTCGGCAATGGTTTGCGCGATGCGTTCAACCCGTCGCTCAGAGGATCGGAGGGCTGATATGGAAAAGAAACTTGAAGTTAAAGATTTGCGCATATCCTTCCGCACGGACGCAGGCAAAGTGCAGGCTGTCCGCGGTATAGACTTCG
>CALGEU010000212.1 GCA_937881285.1 uncultured Clostridia bacterium
TGGTGGAGATAAGGGGATTCGAACCCCTGACCTTCGCATTGCGAACGCGACGCTCTACCAACTGAGCCATATCCCCACGAATTTCTAGGCTTTTCAGCCTTTGATTTTCGCTTGCTTGGTTATTATATCACATTATGCGATTTTGGCAACGAAATTTTAGCAATATTTTTAATTTCGAGCCACTTTTTGTGATTATTAACGCTATTTGAGCGGCACGGTTGCTTTTGCGTCGAGAGACAAATCGCTCTCCTGCATGCCGCTTTTTATCATGAAACACGCCGCCGCGCCTATCATAGCCGCATTGTCCGTGCAATACTTGAGTTTCGGATAATGCACTTCCGCACCGTGTTTTGCAAGCTCGTCGAAACGCGCGCGCAATTCTTCGTTTGCGCTGACGCCGCCTGCAACTGCAATCTTATTGATACCCGTGCGCTCTATAGCGATTTTGAGCGTATCGACGAGTTGCGCCGTGGCGGATTTTTGAAAACTTGCAGCAACGTCCGCCTTGGGAATCTCCTGTCCTTTCTGTTCGAGATTGTGAACAAGATTGATGACGTAGGTTTTCAAACCGCTGTAACTGAAATACAATTCGTCCTTATCCGAAAAATGCGGTTTAGGCATATCGTAAACGGCTTTGCCTTCTCTTGCAAGTTTCTGAATTTCAGGTCCGCCCGGATACGGCAATCCCAAAACCCTTGCAACCTTGTCGAACGCTTCTCCGCATGCGTCGTCTCTGCTCTGCGCGATAAGTTCGAGATGTTCGTAATCGAGCACCTTTACGATTGCGGTATGCCCGCCGCTTGCGAGCAAGCAAAGATACGGCGGCTCAAGCGTCGAATCGATATAGTTTGCGGCGATATGTCCTTTGACGTGGGAGACGGCAAACAACGGCTTTTTCCACGCATAAGCGAGTGCTTTTGCAAAGTTCACCCCCACGAGCAATGCGCCGAGCAACCCCGCTCCGTACGTGACGGCAACGGCGTTGATATCGTCCTTTGTCATATTTGCTGCAAGAAGTGCTTCTTTGACGACGTTCTCTATTGCAAGCGTATGATTTCTGCTTGCGATTTCGGGCACGACTCCGCCGAATCTTCTGTGGATTTCAATCTGCGTCGCGACGACGTTGGACACGACTTCTCTGCCGTTTCTCACGATTGCGCAAGCGGTCTCGTCGCAACTCGACTCGATGGCAAGCACCGTAAGATTTTCTTTGTTTTGCAAACTATTCATAGCAATCACGCTTCTTATGTTTTACTTCTGAATTGACGAAAGTTTGAGATATTCGTTGATGAATCCGTCGAGATCTCCGTCCATAACCGCCTGCACGTTGCCCGTCTCGTAGTTTGTGCGGTGGTCTTTGACCATCGTATAGGGACAGAACACGTACGAGCGAATTTGGCTTCCCCACTCGATTTTTTTGAGTTGACCGCTGATTTGCGCGGCTTCTTCTTCGCGTTCGCGCTCGCGCTTTTCGATGAGTTTCGAGCGGAGCATTTGCATTGCGACTTCACGGTTCTGGATCTGGCTTCTTTCGTTCTGGCACGCAACGATAATACCCGTAGGAATGTGCGTTATACGGATTGCGCTTTCGGTTTTATTGACGTGCTGTCCGCCTGCACCCGACGAGCGATAAGTGTCGACTTTAAGGTCTTCGGGGCGAATTTCGATTTCCGCCGTATCGATAATTTCGGGCATAACTTCGAGCGACGCGAAAGACGTATGTCTTCTTGCGTTTGCGTCGAACGGAGAAATGCGAACGAGTCTGTGAACGCCTTTTTCCGCCTTGAGATATCCGTATGCGTTGTCGCCTTCCACTCTGAAAGTAACCGACTTAATTCCCGCTTCGTCGCCTGCGAGATAATCGAGTTCAGTGCAAGTCCAACCCGTACGTTCGCAATAACGCGTGTACATTCTGTAAAGCATGGAGCACCAGTCTTGTGCTTCCGTTCCGCCTGCGCCTGCGTGGAGTGTAAGAATTGCGTTGAGCGAGTCGTATTTTCCGCTGAGAAGCGTTGCAAGCGAAAGACTCTCCACCGCTTCGCCCAAATCGTGAACGGTCGTGAGAAGTTTCTCGTCTTCGCTTTCGTCGCCTTCGAGTTCTATTATATCAACGGTGTCGATTGCGTCGTCGATGCGTGCAATCATCTTTTCAAACTTGTCGATTTTGCCTTGAAGTTGGCTTATCTCCTGACTCACTTTCTTTGCGTTGTCGGTGTCGTTCCAGAATCCTTCGGCGTTTTGTTCTTTTTCGAGTTCGGCGATTCTCGCTCTCATTTTCTCGGGATTTATGGATTCGTAGGCACGCACCATCTCCGTGCGCATCTCTTTAAGTTGGTTTCTCGGTTCGTTGTAATCTAACATATATTCCTGCCTGTCGTTATTCCGTTTTGTTTGCAATACTGCGGTTTTATCTTTAAGTTTCGATGTGATAAACTAACGATTTCGCTTATTGGTTCTTTCCGCAGCAATTCTTGTATTTGAGACCGCTGCCGCACGGACACGGGTCGTTTCTGCCCACTTTTTTGTTTTGAGCAACGCTCTTTTGTGCGGTTGCGATGTTTTGTCTCACTTCGGGTTTCGAGCCGTCTTCTCTCTTTTCGACGTGAATTTTGAGAAGTATGGACGCCGTCTCGGAGTGTATTCTCGACACCATGTCTTCAAACATATCCCAGCCTTCCTGACGATACGCAATGACGGGGTCTCTTTGTCCGTATCCGCGAAGTCCGATACCGCGACGGAGTGCGTCCATTGCGTCGATATGGTCCATCCACTTGGAATCGACGGTCTTGAGAAGCACCACTCTTTCGAGTTCTTTGAAATCAAAGCCTTCCTTTTCGAGTGCTTCGATTTTGTCGTTGTAGTCCTTGTTCGCAATCTTAAGAATCGCTTCTTTGAGTTTGTACACGTCGTAGCAAGAGCAAAGTTCGGGTGTCATAAGATTTGTTCCTTGCGGAAGCATTTTCTTCTCGAGCGCAGTGTTGAACGCCGCATAATCCCACGTCTGATAGTCCGTCTTGTAGTCCGCGTAATAGCCGATAATCTCTTCGGCAAGTTCGTCTATCATGTCCATGATCTGATCGTGAACGTCCATGCCGTCAAGCACCTTGCCGCGTTCTTTGTAGATAAGTTCGCGCTGTGCGTTCATCACGTCGTCATAACTCAAAACCTGTTTTCTTATCGAATAGTTTCTGCCTTCGACAAGTCTTTGAGCCTTTTCGATTTGCTTTGTGATTATGCCGTTGGAGATAGGCACGTCGTCTCCGAGATTCATCGTTTCGGCAATGGCTTTCATTCTGTCGCCGCCGAAAATACGCGCGATGTCGTCTTCCATGGAGATGTAGAACACCGTGCTGCCCGGATCGCCCTGACGACCGCTACGACCACGCAACTGGTTGTCGATACGACGGCTTTCGTGACGCTCCGTGCCGATTATTCTCAAGCCGCCGAGTGCGACGACCTTTTCTTTTTCCTGATCGCAGATTGCTTTGAACGCGTCGTAATGGTGTTTGTACACTTCCTTTGCAGCGATGATTTCTGGATCGTTGCTTGCGTGCGGAGAAGAAGCAAGTTCGATGACTTCGAGCGGATAGCCGTCCTTTTCCATCTTTTGCTTTGCCTGGAATTCCGCATTGCCTCCCAACATAATATCCGTTCCGCGGCCTGCCATGTTTGTTGCGATAGTCACGGCGTTGAGTCTGCCTGCTTGTGCGATGATTTCGGATTCTTGTTTGTGGAATTTCGCATTGAGAACGTTGTGCGGAATGCCTTTTCTTTTGAGAATATTGCTGAGTTCTTCACTCTTTTCAACGCTTATCGTGCCCACGAGAATAGGTTGTCCCGTTGCATGATGGTCGATTATGTCTTGCACGATTGCGGTGATTTTTCCGCTGACTTTGGTGTAAATCTGGTCGTGTTCGTCCACTCTTCTCGACGGTTTGTTCGGCGGAATCGTGACGACGTCGAGACGATATATGCCTTCAAATTCGTCTTCTTCGGTCTTTGCCGTACCCGTCATACCCGAGAGTTTCTTGTACATACGGAAGAAGTTTTGGAAAGTTATCGTCGCAAGAGTCTTGTTTTCGCTTCTTATGGCAACGTGTTCTTTCGCTTCGATTGCCTGATGCAAGCCTTCGTTGTAGCGACGTCCTATCATGATACGTCCCGTAAACTCGTCGACGATAAGCACTTCTCCGTCGCTGACGATATAGTCCTTGTCGCGCTTCATCATGAAATGCGCTTTGAGAGCCGCCTGAATGTGATGATAAAGGTCGGTGTTTTCAAGGTCGGTAAGATTGACGACGTGGAAAAATCTTTCCGCTTTTTCAACGCCCTGATCGGTGAGCATAATCGACTTTTCTTTTTCGTCGATCGTGAAATCGTCGCCTTCTTTGCATTGACGTGCGAAATTGTCCGCGCTCTTATAAAGTTCGCTCGACTTTCCGCCCCTTCCCGAAATTATGAGCGGCGTACGCGCTTCGTCGATAAGAATCGAGTCCACTTCGTCGATAATTGCAAAGTTGAGTTCGCGTTGCACCTTGTCCTGCTTTCTCACAACCATGTTGTCGCGAAGGAAATCGAACCCAAGTTCGTTGTTGGTGCAGTACGTTATATCGCTCTCGTATGCCTTGCGTTTATCTTCCGCACTCATACCCGGCACGACAACGCCGACCGTGAGTCCCAAAAACTTGTACAATTTGCCCATCCACGCGGCGTCACGAGTTGCAAGATAATCGTTGACCGTCACGACGTGAACGCCTTTGCCCGCGAGTGCGTTGAGATACGCGGGAAGCGTTGCGACAAGCGTCTTGCCTTCACCTGTGCCCATCTCTGCGATACGTCCCTGATGCAGTGCAATTCCGCCGAGTATCTGCACGTGGAAATGGCGCATTCCGAGCACTCTTTCCGCCGCTTCTCTCACGAGCGCGTATGCGTCGGGAAGAATATGATCGAGATCTTCGCCGTTTGCAAGTCTGTCTTTAAGCACTGCCGTCTGCGCAACGAGAGTGTCGTCGTCCATAGCGGAATAAGTCGGCGCAAGCGCTTCGACTTTAGCCGCAATCTTTTCGATTTTCTTAAGTTTGAATTTGTTTTCGTTAAAAAGCGACATATTTCACCTTTCTATATTTCGCCTTTCGGCGCATGCGCGTATGCGCACGATATTTCGATTTTCTATTATACACTATATAACGATGTTTTTCAACAA
>CALGEU010000213.1 GCA_937881285.1 uncultured Clostridia bacterium
ATGTGTGTCATCTTGTCTGCATAGCCGAGTTGTGCGACTGCCGCTGCGGAATCGCCGCCGCCGATGATTGTGGTTGCGTCGGTTTCTGCCATTGCTTTTGCGACTGCGTTCGTGCCTGCCGCGAGTTGCGGATTTTCAAAAACGCCCATCGGGCCGTTCCAAACGACCGTCTTTGCGGATTTCACTGCGGATGCGAAGAGTTCTTGAGTCTTCGGACCGATGTCGAGACCTTCGCGATCTGCAGGAATTGCGGTGCTGTCGAAATACTCGATGTCAACGTGTGCGTCGATAGGATCGGGGAAACCTGCGCAAGTTGCGGTGTCAACGGGAAGATAAATGGTCTTGCCGAGAGATTTTGCCTTTTCGAGCATCTTGTTGCAGTAGTCGATTTTTTCGTCGTCTACGAGAGAGAGACCGACGCTGCCGCCTTGTGCTTTGATGAAGGTATATGCCATACCGCCGCCGATGATGAGCGTGTCGCACTTGTTGAGAAGATTGTCGATGACGTTAAGTTTGTCTGCAACTTTCGCACCGCCGAGAATAGCAACGAACGGACGAACGGGGTTCTCGATTGCATTGCCAAGGAATTTGAGTTCTTTTTCGATAAGGAAACCGCTGACTGCAACGGGTGCAAAACCGTATTGAACGATACCTGCGGTGGTTGCGTGTGCACGGTGTGCAGTGCCGAATGCGTCGTTGACGTATACGTCGCAGAAGTCTGCAAGTTTTCTGCAAAGTTCTTCGCTGTTCTTTTCTTCACCTGCTTCGAAACGAGTGTTTTCAAGCAAAACGATTTCGCCGTCTTTGAGTGCCGCGACTTTTGCGTGTGCGTCGTCACCCACCAAATCGGTTGCAAACGTCACTTTGCCGGGGAAATGCTCTGCGAGTTTTTCCGCAACGGGTCTGAGCGTGAATTTCTTTTGGTCGTTTTTGAGTGCTTTTGCGATATATTCCGCTTTTGCAGCCGCTTGTTCTTCTGCGGGAAGCGCTTCAACCGCTTTCTTTTCTTTCTTGTTGAGACCGAAACCTTCCGTGAAGATGTTGTGGGGCTTGCCCATGTGAGAGCAAAGTATCACTTTTGCGCCGTGATCGACAAGATATTGAATGGTGGGAAGAGCACCGTTGATACGGTTCTCGTCGGTGATAACTCCGTCAACCATCGGCACGTTGAAGTCACAACGAACCAAACACTTTTTGCCTTTGACGTCTACGTCGCGGATTGTCATTTTTGCCATAGATATTCTCCTTTAAGAAAATAAAATTACGATTTTGAGCCAAAAGGTATCATATCAATACATTTTTAGCGATACATAGTATATCACACGCGCGCAAAAAATACAATAAAAATCGCAAAACTGGCGCATTATCCGTTTTATGAACGATTAAACTATAATCTTTATCGTCGCAATACAACTTCGTTTTTTAACCGAATAATTTCAAAATGTTCAAATTAAACAACACGTTTTGTGTTTTATTGAATATTATGAAAATATGTATCGTGTTTTGTTTCGTTTGTTTTTAACGAAAAAATGGCGATTTTTCGCCGTTTTTCATCAAAACACCATATTTTACAGCACTTATCGTGTTTTAATTGTAATTTCGCGAATTATCAAAATTGCGTAAGCTGTCCCTTTTCAAGGAGATTATCGAAGCCGAGTTGACGCATGCCTTCATACACGACGATTGCAACCGAGTTTGACAAATTGAGCGAGCGCGCTTCTCTCACCATGGGTATGCGAATAGTCATATCGTAGTTGTCGTGAAGAAGGTCTTCGCGAAGCCCTTTCGATTCTCTGCCGAAAAACAGAAAGTCGTTTTGAGAAAAACTTGCCTGATCGTATCTCACGCGTGCTTTCGTCGAACAAAAATAGAAATGCGGAGTTTCTCCGTCCATTGCGTTGCCGTCTATATGCCAGTTTCCGTTTTCGTCCTTGTGCACTCTGCCTTGCGCGTTCTTTTCAAAGAACTCTTCGAGATTTTCGTAAACTATGAAATCGGTCAGATGCCAGTAATCAAGCCCTGCCCGTTTCAACGCCTTGTCGCTTATGTCAAAGCCGATAGGCTTAATTATATGCACCTTACATCCCGTTGCCGCCGCCGTTCTTACGATATTGCCTGTGTTTTGCGGAATTTCCGGCTCGATCAAAACTATATTGAATGCCATGTCGTACCTTTATATGTTTTATTCAATCGATTTTTCAATAAAAACTCACTTGACTTCCGATTGACTTGTAAATTGCCTTTATTGCAAACTTTGCCATGCAATCAGAAAAACTCGTCTATTATTTTGAAAGTGTCTTCAAGCGATTTTGCTTTGCCTATCTCGACTCGCACTGCTTTTGCGTTTCTTCCGCCGCGAGCGTAATAGCAAAGTTGCAGTTTCATGACGTTTGCAACCGTAAAATCGGGCATAAACTCGCGCAACACGTCGATATGTTCAAGTATCAACGCTTTTACGTCGTGCGAATCGTCTTTGCCTTGAAGTTCTGCAAAAATCCAAGGCTTGCCGAGTGCGCCGCGACCTATCATAAAACCGTCCGCATTCGTGATTTGAGCAACCTTATCGAGACTTTGTTTGTCCACTATATCTCCGTTTGCAATGACGGGTATATCGAGCAATTCTTTGACCGCTTTCGTTATCGTGTGGTCGCACTCTCCGCTGTAATATTGCTCGCGGTATCTCGCATGAACGGTCACGGCACTCGCGCCGCCTTTTTGTGCGGCGAGCGCACATTCGACTGCGAGCGGTTTTCCGATTTCGATGCCTGCGCGCATTTTCACCGTTACGGGACGACGTCCGCCTTCCTTGACCGCCTGCACGACTTCGGTTATGAGCGCGGGATTCTTCATCAACGCGCTTCCGTCTCCGTTGCCGAACACTTTCTTGACGGGACAGCCCATATTTATATCGATTATATCGAATTTACAAAGTCTCTCGTCTTTTGCCGCCTTGTACATAAACTCGGGGTCGCTTCCGAAAATCTGCACGGCGCACGGAGTTTCTATATCCGTGGTCGCAAGCAATTCTTCCGTTCCTTTGTTGCCGTACACAAGCCCTTTTGCGCTGACGAGTTCGGTATACGTGAGTCCTGCGCCGTATTTTGCGCACAAATGACGAAAACCGACTTCGGAGAAGCCGGCAATCGGTGCAAACACCAGATTGTTTTTCAGTTGTACGTCGCCTATGGTAAGCATGCGCTATGTATTAAATTATTTATCCTGACTCGAAGATTTTTCTTTGAGTTTAACCTGATTCCAGATTTCGTCGAGTTGTTCTAGCGTGCAATCTTTCATTTCACGACCGCTTTTTTTCACTGCTGCTTCAACCGCGCAAAAACGGCGGAAAAATTTGAGATTCGCTTCGTGGAGTGCCATTTCGGCGTCGATTTTGTAAAAACGCAAAACGTTGACAACCGCAAAGAGCAAATCTCCCGCTTCTTCGGTTCTATGCTCCGCGTCTGCCGATTTAAGTTCTTCCGTTTCTTCGGCAACCTTGTCGTATGCGCAATCAACCGTGTCCCAGTCAAATCCGACTTTCTTCGCTTTCTTTTGAAGTTTCTCGGCATAAAGCAAACTCGGCAAATTCTTCGGAATACGATTCATTTCGTCCGAAGCGGAAGTATATTTCTTTTCTTTCTTCTTTGCTTCTTCCCAAAAACCGAGTGCTTCGTCGGCATTATTTGCATGGTTCGTTCCGAAAATATGCGTGTGGCGGTCAATAAGTTTTCTGCAAAGACCGCTTATCATATCCGTATAATTAAACTCGCCGTTCTTTTTTGCAATTTCGGCGTGGAAAACGGCTTGCATGAGAATATCGCCCGTTTCTTCTTTCATCATCTCGGCGTTTTTCATATCTATCGCTTCAACGAGTTCGTAGGCTTCTTCGATGAGATTTATGCGTATGCTCTCGTGCGTTTGCGCTCTGTCCCATTCGCAACCGTCGTCGGCGCGAAGCCTGTGCATGATTTGTTCAAGGTCGGAAAAATCGAAGCGCTTGCAACCGACGAGCGCAATCGGGTCTATCGTGAGCGTGTCAAAGTCTTCGTCAAGTCGGCTTACACTAGTTTGCACGTCTTCGCCGTCTCTTTCAATCGTCACGGCAACGTCGCCGTATACGTCGAGAAGTTTGTCTTTTATCTTCTGCACGTCGCTTTCTTTCACGCCGTCAACGACGAGCGCGATACGCTTGTTGAAAAAAGCCGTTGACAAAAAGTCTTCGGCAGAATAACGCTGATACGAACCTTTGAGAATTTCGTCGAGTTTCATTCGTGTCTCCGATTTACGCCGATAAGGCGGATATTGTCAGCCGTAGTCCCAGAATCGTATAAGCCTGTGAAGCCCCCACATAAGCCGCTTCATCGGCAAGTGCGGAATTTCTTCTCTTGAAACAAGTCCGAAAAGGAAGACGAGCCACACGTACACGACAACGCAAACCACGCTGCCGACGCAAAACGCCGCAACGGGATTTTGCAAAAGTGCTTTCACGCCAACGCCTGACAGAGCCATTATAACACCTACAACGAGATTTGTGCCAACGTTTTTTTCAAGATGTAGACCGCATATTCTGAAATACGCCGTATTCGAGACGAGCAAGGCTACCGCGCCCATACTGACCGACGCTATCGCTCCGCCGTAAATTCCTATAAACCTGACAAGTACGAGAGATAAAACCGTTTTGACTGTAATCGCACAAACGAGACTTAAAACCGCCCATTTCGTCTTGTCAAGTGCCTGTAAGAGCGAAACGTAAATTTGCATTGCGGAAAAAGTGACCACGTTGAAAGCGGATATTCTGAGAAGATTTGCCGCTATGTTCAGACTGTTTTGACTTAGCGACGGATAGACTATCGACAAAATATTATCAGCAAAAACCGCAAAGAAAAACGCAAACGGTATGCCGAGAAGATAGCAAAGTTTGACGCAAAGCCTGCTTTTTAGCATAATAGAGTCCACGTCGCGCGTTGCTCTTGATGCAGACACCGACGGCACGATTGCTACGCCGAGCGAAATTATCGCAACGATAGGCATGTTGACAAGCGACTGCACGGGGCCCGAAAGCAAGCCGTACCACGCCGTCGCAACGTCTCCGCTTTCGCCGTGCAATCTCAGCATATTGACGATTATCATGCTGTCGAAAAAGTTTGAAAGCGGCATCAGAATGGCGACGATTGCAATGGGAAACGCCATAGCCGCCATGCT
>CALGEU010000214.1 GCA_937881285.1 uncultured Clostridia bacterium
CGAAAACCTAAAAAATAACAAAATGAAATAAACGCGGTTTTATCTTGCGAAATATGGCAGATAAAACACGATTTGGAGGAATTATGTCAAAACCCTACAAGGACTTCGAGCCGAAATGGATCACCCAAGCACCCGACAAAAAGTCGTTCCGCTCCATCATGAAATGGGGCGATCCCGCACGCTACAAAGCACCCAAAGAAGGTCTTTACAAGTTGATTAAGCAACAATTCAACTTGACCGACGACGACTTCAAAGAGATGGTTGACACAGGCGAACAAATCGTCGATGTGCACGTCGAAAGTGCGCTCACGAAAGAGCAAATCGACGCAATCGTTGCAATAGTCGGAGAAGAAAACGCAAGTCTCGACGACTTTGAAAGAGTGCGCCTTGCATACGGCAAGACCATGATTGACATCATGAGACTTAGAAAAGGCATCGTGGAAAACGTGCCCGACATCGTCGTTTATCCGCACACCACCGAACAAATCGAAGGTATCGTGAAATACGCCGACGCAAACGGAATCAAAGTGTACGTGCATGCAGGCGGCTCGAGCGTTACGCGCGGAACAGAACCGATGATTTCTCCCAACATCATGATTGACATCAGCAAAAACTTCAACAAAGTCATTGCTTTCAACGAAGTCAATTCCACAATCACCGTTCAACCCGGCATCAGCGGTCCGGACCTTGAAAAGATTCTCAACAATGCGCCCGAAAACTTCGGCACGACGAAGAGATACACCTGCGGACACTTCCCGCAATCGTTTGAATATTCCTGCGTGGGCGGCTGGGTCGTCACTCGCGGAAGCGGTCAGAACTCAACGTATTACGGCTGTGCTGCCGACCTTGTTCTCAAACAGGAATACGTCACGCCCATCGGCAGAATCGTCACCGACAATGCGCCGAGAAAAGCAACTGGACCCGACATCAATCAAATCATGATGGGCAGCGAAGGCTGCTTTGGAATTCTCACCGAAGTCACGCTCAAAGTGTTCACGCTGTCAAAGAAACACAGAAAATTCTCATTCATGTTCCCGACGTGGGAAGATGGCATGGCGGTTATGCGCGAAGTCATGCAAGGCGAATTCGGTCATCCGTCGGCGTTCAGACTTTCGGACGCGGAAGAGACGGATATGATGAGCCACATGTACGGCATCATCGGCTCTCCGCTCGAACCGCTTCTTGCGGCAAAGGGATATAAGCAACATTCCAGATGTTTGCTTCTCGGTTTCACCGACGGCGAAGACGGATATCAGAAAAACGTCGTGAAGAACATCAAGAAGATTGCAAGAAAGTATCACGGACTTTATCTCACGGGATACGTAACGACTTCGTGGGAACACGGCAGATTCAGCGACCCGTATCTTCGTGACACCATTCAGGACTACGGCATCATCATCGACACTCTCGAATGCGCCGTCAACTGGGACAATATGCCCAAAGTGCACGACGAAGTGCGCGAAGTCGTCAAAGCGTGGCCAAACGCAATCTGCACCTGCCACATTTCGCACAGTTATCCCAACGGCGCGAACTTGTATTTCATCTTCATCATCAAAACGACCGACCTTGACGCGTTCAAGAAATACCATTCGTCAATCCTTGAAGCAATAATGAAATCGGGTGCGGCGCTTTCTCACCATCACGGCATAGGAAAACTCTTTGCGCCGTATCTCGAAGGCAGCATCGGCACGCCGTCGCTTGACGTTCTCAAAACGCTCAAAAAGCACTTCGACCCGAACAACACGCTCAATCCGGGCGGAACGCTTGCTCTCGACGAACACCCCGCAAATTTTTAAGCGGTGAAGTGAAGCGCACTTTTCGTGCGTGAAATAAAAAACGTTACGGAAGATCGCGCAGGGTAAAACTTGCGCGATTTTTGTATACGTGCAAAAGTGAACGTGTGCGCATATATTAAAAAACGATATATGCAAACGTGTGCAAGCGTGTTTTCGCGTTATTGCCATTTGAACATATTTATATTTGTGCAAATGAAAATATGCGGAGACGTTTTGCACCTGTTTTTCTGCTTTTGACGAACGTTTTCCGCATTATTTTAGAGTTTTCGGCGCAAACGACGAAAAGACCGCACGCAAAGATGCGGTCTTGACTTTTTTCGTATTTATGCCGTGAACGGTAAAACGTGAAAAACTATAAAATTTGAACGATACGGTGAACTATCTTGCGATTATTTGGCGTTTCCTTTCAAAAGTGCTTGTCGGTATGCAGAGAATACCGTGTCTTTGATTTTTTCTCTTGCGTCAGAGTTTATCGGGTGAACGACGTCTCTGAAATTTCCGTCGGGAGTTTTTCTTGACGGCATCGAAATGAAGTCTCCGCCTTCGCCGTCCAGAATTTTGATGTCGTGAATTGCGATGCAATCATCGACGACGATGGACACAACCGCTTTGAGTTTGCTGTCCGCATTTACTATTCTGATCTTAATATCCGTGATGTCAAACATAATCTAGCCCCCCTGTAATTGATAAAAATATTATCTCATTATTGTCGGCGTTTTTCAATAGTAATTTTAATCTTTTTGGATATTCGGTCGAAAACGGGTAAAAATTGTTTAGAAAACGGTGCATATTTGCGGAACTGTATCGAAAATGCCGTACGATTTTTTTTGCGTTTTCATATATTGAAGTATGTTTATTCAAGGCAAGAAGATACGATTTATAGGCATCGGCGGAGCAAATATGAGTGCACTTGCCGCCTTTTCGCACGAATTCGGCGCGATTGTCAGCGGCAGCGACGCAAAGAGCGGAGAAGAAACGGAAAAACTGATTGCACTCGGAATTCCCGTGACGATAGGCGTTGACGATAAAAAGGTTGAAAACGTCGATTGCGTCGTGTATTCTTCGGCAATCAGAAATGATAACCCCGAACTTAAAAAAGCAAGAGAATTGCATATAGAAACGCTTGAACGACACGAATACCTTGCAAAAATAGCGGCATGTTTTTCCGAAGTGGTTGCAATCGGCGGAACACACGGCAAAACCAGCACGACTGCGATGCTGACGCATATTCTTGCAAAGAGCGGTAAGAAATTTGCGGCAATGATAGGCGGCGAGAGTGTGGAATTTTCAAATTATGTCAATAATACGAGTGCAAAAAGTATTGCGGAGTTGAAAAACGCGATATTCGTTTGCGAAGCGTGCGAATATAAGCGAAATCTGCTTGCGCTGCCTGCGACGTTGGCGTTGGTCACGAACGCAGAGTGCGACCATCCCGATTGTTATAAATCGCAAAAAGACGTGACGGACACGTTCTCGGAATTCCTTGAAAAAGCACGCTGCAAAATCGTTTCCGAAGAATACGAGTTTTTGTTGCAAGAAACCGAAAAACGTGCGAATGAATTGCGGAACGAAAAAAACGAAAATTTCTGTGTCGAGACTTTTTCCGACGATAAAATCGAAAGACTGTATGCCGATATAAAAAACGGTAAAGCGGAAGTTTTTTCGGACGGTAATCTCGTCGGGACGATAAAGCTGAAAGACGGCGGAGATTACAACTATGAAAACTCGATTTTCGCACTTGCGGCGGCAAAGCGGCTCGGCATAGATTTGGAGTTTGCGATAAACGAGCTTGCAAGTTTCAAGGGTGTGAAAAGACGTTTCGAGTTTGCAGGAAAGATTGACGGCGCAAGCGTGATTTTTGATTTTGCGCATCATCCGAGCGAGATAAAACGAGCCTTGAAAAAAGCGCGCGAATACGGCGACGTGCTTTGCGTTTTTCAGCCGCATACTTATTCGAGAACGAAAGCGTATCTCAACGATTTCGTCGAAGTGCTCGGAGACGAACGCAACGGCGTGAAGACGCTTGCGCTCATGCCGACGTATGCCGCGCGAGAAGACGCAAGCATGGGACTTGACAGCAACGATTTGGCAATCGCAATTTTCGACGAATTTTGCAATCGCGACGTTTATCTTCTAAAAAACGCACTTTCAACCGTCGATTTTGTGAAAAAGCATGCAAAAGATCACGCCGTCGTGCTTATGCTCGGAGCGGGCGATATTTACGATGTCAAGGACTTGTTGTCACTTGAAAACGCCACTGAATAGTTCTCGTATTCATATATGCGCAATCGTGCATATATAAATACGAGCAACCGTGCAAACGAGAATAGTGCAAGAAAGATAATAAAAAACAAATGCGCATATAAGAATATGCGCGTATGTACGGACGGTAATATCGGGTATCCCTAATTGCGAAAACGCGCAATCGGGAATACTCGTCTTTTTATATTATGTCTTCCGCATTGAAGTCGAGAAGTCGTTTGATTCCGTTTGCCATAACTATGAGCGAGTGACACTTTGAAAGCGCGTTGTCGAAGTCTCCGCATTCAAGCGAACCTTCGGTTTCGGCAAGCGCGACGGAGAATGCTCTCACGTCGGGGGAGTATGCGAAAAGTTCTATATAAGTGCGCCTTTTCTCCCACCACGCGTTTATTTCTCCTATGTCGTCAAGTGCGGTTTCGCTCTGCTCTTTTATTGACGATTCAAGTTTTTTGAGCTTGCCGTCAAGGTCGGTGAACGTGCGTGTGATATAGACGTTTTCAAGCACGCCGCTGACGATTATCACGACGAGAATGAACACTGCAAGAACGACTTTTTTCATTTCGATTCATCTCCGAGAACGACGTGCGGATTGTCTGTGTCCGCCGCGAGCGACGAGACGATATAATCGTCTTTGTACGGCTGAACGAACACCTGATCGCCTGCAACGAGAGCGACGAGAACGTCCTTTCTGTCAAGGTTTTTCTTGTTGAGAAACGCAAGAACTTTTTCTTTTGCGTCGCCGTCGATGCAACCGAGATTTTCCGCAACGAATTCGCCTTCCATTATGATTGCGACGGGGATTTGCGCTTTGTCAACCTGCATATCGACGTCGCTCGGAGATAGCGGTCTGTTCTGTGCTTTCGGCATAACGCTCATGTTTCCGTTTGTTTCGAGAATGGCGTATTCCACTTCGCTCGGATTGAAATATCCCGCGCCGCGCAACGCTTCCATGATGTCGTCGACGTTCAGATTGAGTTCTTTCATGACGTCGGGAAGTATGTTGCCGTTTTGTATGATGATAATGGGCTTGCCGTTGAGAAATTTGCGGAAACGTATGCTTTTCGTTGCAAGTTTCGTGATGATTATATGAAGAAGAAACAGCGAAAAGACGGGGATCACGCCGTACAAAATGGGTATGGACGAGTCCGCCATAGGTATGCACACCAAATCGCTCGCCACGAGAGTTATGGCAAGTTCAAACGGTTGCAATTCGCCGAGTTGCCGTTTGCCCATAAGGCGCATGGCAATCAAAAGCACAAAATACAGTATCACACAGCGTATAAATAAGTTGAGCATACGCTTATTTTGCAATACTTGCGAAATTTTATTTATTTTTTCACAACTTTCGCTTTTTTCGGAATTATCAGACGTACGCAACCGACGATGTCGATTATGTCAAACGCATTTGCTATGACGAAGAACAAAAACACGACGTATACGCCCACGACCGCGATTGCGGTGATGTCGTTTGCATAAAAGCGCAGAAGTCTTGCAAGAAACGTCGCACCGACTGCAAGCAGTATGCTCAGCAAAATCAACGTGCAGTTTTTCTTGCAGTCGAAGAAAGAGCCGACTTCCTTTTTGAGAACGATGAAATTCGCGATTGCGATGATAAGGAAACACAGTCCCGAAGCAAGAGCCATAGAGTATATGCCGATGTATTTTGGCATAAAAACTATGCACGGAATCATTGCAATCGCACCTATAAGCGTGTGAAGAAGCGTGTTTCTCTCTTTGCCAAGAGAGTTAAGCATAGGCGTTGTGGCTTGTGCGGCGGCAATGGGGAAAAGCATCATGGAACAATACGATACGAACGTACCTGCTTTTTCGTCTCCGAAGAGAAGTTTTCCGAGAGCCGTGCCAAGCGGCAGATATAGAGCAAAGAAGAAACATGCGACCACCGTGCCGAACGTAACGCAGGTTGAAAGTTTCGTCCGCAAAGCGTCCGTATCGCCCTGCGAGCGCAAGGAAGCAACGTCGGGGATAAGAACTATTGCAAGCGCACTGATGAACGTCACGGGAGCCATGATGAGCGGAAGAGCCATGCCTGCGACTCGTCCGTATTCTGCCGTTGCCTGCGCAATGGTGAGTCCGCTTTTTACAAGCATTTGCGGAATCACGAACGCGGTGAGCGACGCACCGAGCGAAGTTATGATTCGGGTTGCCGAAAGCGGAATCGTGCCGCGTGTGAGTTCTTTGAAGCCTTGCGGCTTTTTGAATCGTCCGCCCGTTGCAAAGAATATTATCGCAAGCACAAGCACGCAAAAAGCGTCCGAAACTGTCATCGCAAGCGCAATGCCCGTCGCACCCGATATAGAGCCTACAAAGCCGCCTGCAAAGACTATGGAAAGAATGATTTTGACTATTTCGTCAACGAGTTCCGTCGAAGAAAAAGCAACGAATTTTTTGCGTCCCCAGAACCAACTGCGAAGGGAAGCGTACAGCGTTGACGTGATAAGGGTGGGAAGCATAATGAAAAACAACGGCAAACTGTTCGGATTCGAGAACAGAAACGAAATTCTGTTTCCCAGTGCGTACAACACTCCGCATATAACAGAAGACACCGTCAACCCCATAATTGCCGATGTCGTGAGCAATGCGTTCTGCCGTTTCGTGTCGCCCGTTACGCCTGCTTCGGCAACCTTTCTGGACAACACCGTCGGTGCGCCCGCCGTGACGGTGAACAGCATAAGAAGCACTGACAGC